>JAJFGI010000026.1 GCA_021776215.1 Kiloniellaceae bacterium
AACGGACATGGGTTCGCACCGTCTCGACCCGCTGCTGCGGCCCAAGTCGATCGCCGTGATCGGCGCCAGGGAGCGGCCGGGCACGGTGGGCCGGACCCTGCTGATGAACCTGCGGCAGGGAGGCTATGCCGGGCCGATCTACCCGATCAACCCGCGACACGGCGAGATCGGCGGGATGACATCCTATCCGTCGCTCGCCGACCTGCCGGAGACGGCCGAGCATGCCATCTTCGCCTTGGCCGATGAACACATGGAGGCGGCCTTCGACCACGCCGCCGCGCATGGCATCAAGGCGGCGACCATCATCTCGACCCTGGCCGTGGAGAACGACAGCAATCCGCCGATCAAAGAGCGCATTCGGCGGCGGGCGAACGAGGCCGGCATCGCCCTGTGCGGCGGCAACTGCATGGGCTTCTACAACTTTACCGCCGGGGTCTGGGCCTGTGGCTTCGCGACCCGGACGGAACATCGGCCCGGCGGTACCGTGCTGATCACCCATTCCGGCTCCCTGTTCACGGCGCTGGTAGATGCGGAGGAGCGAATCGACTATGCCCTCGCCGTCTCCGCCGGCCAGGAGCTGACCACGACCCTGGCCGATTACATGGATTTCGCCTTGGAGCAGCCCGCAACCCAGGTCATCGGCCTGTTCCTCGAAACGGTGCGCGATCCGGCGGCTTTCGAAGCGGCACTGGCCAAGGCGACGGCCAAGGGCGTGCCGGTCGTCGCCCTGAAGGTCGGCCGCACCGAGGAATCGGCGCGCTTGGCAATCAGCCATTCCGGCGCCCTGGCCGGCAACGACGCGGCGTATCAGGCGGTGTTCGCCCATCATGGCGTCGCCCGCGTTCGCTCCATCGACGAGCTGGCCATGGCCTTGATGGTCTTCAATGCGGGCCTCGGCATCGGCCCCGGCGGCCTGGCGACCAGCCACGATTCGGGTGGCGAGCGCGGCCTGATCGTCGATCTGGCGCACGATATCGGCACCCGTTTCGCCAAGCTGTCGCCCGAGACGGTGCGGCGTCTGGAAGAGGTGCTGGACTTTGGCCTGGCGCCGGTCAACCCGCTGGACCGCTGGGGCTCCGGCCGCACCTATCCGGCCGATTTCTTTGCGAGCTTCCACGCCCTGATGGCGGACTCGGATACCGCCATGGGCGCCCTGGTGCTCGATCGCAATGCCGGGGGCGCGATTCTGCCGGACTACCTCGAATTGGCCCATGCGGCGCGCCAGAAAACCGGCAAACCGACCTTCATCGTGTCCAACCATCAAGGCAGCGGCAGCGATCCGAAGGCCGTCGAGTCGACCCGCGCCGGTGTCCCGGTGGTCGATGGGGCGCCGGCCTTTCTTGTCGCCTGCCGCCTGCTGTTCGATTGGCGCGATTTTCAGACGCGGGCGCCAGCGTCGATCCCCGCCGCCAACGAAGCGGCCGTCGCCGCATGGCGGACACGCCTGACCCAGGCAAAGCCCCTGGACGAGCACGACGCCCTCCGGATGCTTGCCGACTTCGGGGTGCCGACCACGCCGGGCGCCATCGCCACGACGGCGGACCAGGCGGTATCGGTCGCTGCACAGATCGGATTTCCCGTGGCCTTGAAAAGCGCCGCGCCCGGATTGGCCCACAAGTCGGACGTGGGCGGTGTATCCCTCGACCTGCGCGATGCGGCGGGCTTGCGCACCGCCTATGCCGACATGGCCGATCGCCTGGGCCCGCGGGTGCTGGTCGCGCGCATGGTCGCGGGGCCGGCGGTCGAGATGATTCTGGGACTGACCCGCGACCCGGATTTCGGTCCCATCGTTCTGCTCGGTTTCGGCGGCATCCATGCGGAGATTCTTAAGGACGTCGCCTTTGCCAAGCCGCCCGTCGATGCGGCCGAGGCGCGGCGGCTGATCGACGGGCTGCGGCTGCGCCGCTTGTTGGACGGCGCGCGCGGGGCGCCGGCCGCCGACATCGATGCGTTTGCCGAGGCGGCGGCGCATTTTTCCGTGCTTGCCGCTACCCTGGGACTCTACCTCGACTCGGTCGACGTGAACCCGGTGCTCGTCTTGCCGCACGGCTGTGTGGCGGTGGATGCCCTGGCGGTGACGACGGCAGTCTGAACCATCAGGTGCGCAGCGCACAATGCCTCACCCAGCCAGTCGGCCCGACGCTCCGCTCAGCTTGTCTTGCGCTCGCCGAGATGCGCGAGAAGCCGCAAGAGGACCTTGCGATCGCGCCCGGAAATTCCGGCGAGCGTGTGCTCGCTGATGCGCGGGCCGATGGCACGCAGTCGCGTGGCTAACACAGAGCCCGCCCGGGTCAGTTGAATCAGCCGCCGCCGGCCATCGGTCGGATCGGCGCGCACGGCGAGCAGGTCGCGGGCGGCCAAACGCTGGACCACGCCCAGGATGGTGGCCGGATCCATGGCCGTCGCCTCGCCTAGGGCCGTCTGCGACATTTCGTCGCAGTCCAGCAGCTTGACCAGGGCGGAAAACTGCGTCGGCGTCACACCTTCGGCGCCGATCTGGCCGTTGAAGACGTCGGTAGCGAACTGATGCGCCTTGCGCAACAGAAAGCCGATCTGCTCCTCCAAGCGGTATTCTTCCACGAATTCTGGGCGCGATTTCCCACGCGTTGGCACGCTTATCGCCCTCCTCTGGTCACCGTGTCCGCATCCCGCGCAAGCGATAAAATGCCATTCCTAAACTCTCATGCGGCTCAGTCTCAACGGCCGTGCAACCCGACGCCGACATAATGATGCAGCGGCGCGGGATCGGCGCGCAAGGCGGCGGGTGTTGCGGTCTCCCGCGCCACGCCGTTCTCGATGAACGTCACCCGGTCGGCGGCGGAGAGCGCCAGCTCGACCCTCTGCTCGACCAGAATCGTCGCCACACCTTGTGCCTTGAGGGCGTGCACGGTGTCGAGAACCGCGGCGACCGCGGCCGGCATGAGGCCTTCGCTCGGCTCGTCCAGCAGGAGCACCTTGGGCTCGACGCACAGGGCGCGGGCGATCGCCAGCATCTCCTGCTCGCCGCCCGAGAGCGTGCCGGAGACCTGCTTCAGCCGCTCGCGCAGGACCGGGAACAGGGCGAGGACGCGATCGAGCGTCTCCTGCCCGTGGTTCCGGGTCATCAGGCCGAGGGTCAGATTCTCCTCGACGGTCAACTCAGAGAACAGCCGGCGCCCCTGGGGCACATAGGCGATGCCGCGCTTCGGGATCTCGTGCGCCGGCAGGGCGCTCAGGTCGGTCCCATCCAGCAGCACCTTGCCCGAATGCAGGCGGATCAGCCCCATGATCGCCTTCAGCGCCGTCGTCTTGCCGGCGCCGTTGCGGCCCAGCAGGCATAGCACCTCGCCGCCGGCCAGGTCGAACGACAGGCCACGCAGAACCTGCACGTTGCCGTAGCCGCCGGCGATGGCCTCGACCCGGAGCATCATGTGCCGAAATACGCCTTCTGCACTTGCGCATCGGCCCTTATCTCGGCCGGCGACCCTTCCGCCAGGATGCGGCCATTTTCCATCACCGTGACGCGGTCGGCGATCTCCATCACCACCGGCATGTTATGCTCGATCAGCAAGACCGTTGCCTCCCGGGCAATGTCGCGGGTGAGCGCGCAGAAACTCACAATCTCGTCCTCCGCCAGGCCCTGCGTCGGCTCGTCGAGAATTAGGAGCTTGGGCTTGAGGGCGAGGCCAATCGCCACCTCGAGCAGCCGTTGATGGCCGTACGAGAGCGTCGATGCGCGCGCGGCGGCGCGGCCCGAAAGGCCGACCCGGTTGAGCACGGCCAGCACGGTCTCCGCCAGATGGCCGTGGCCGCGCGGCCACCAGCGGCCCGTCGCCCAGGTGTCGCTGCGTTGGGCCGCCAGCGCCACGTTGTCGAAGCAGCTCAGGTTGCCGAATATGCTGGTGATCTGGAAGGTATAGACGATGCCGTGCCGGACCCGGTGCCAGGGACGCATCCCGGTGATGTCTTGGTCCTCGAAGGCGATCCCGCCCGATGACGGCGCGATCCGGCCGCAGATCATGCTGACCAGCGTGGTTTTTCCGGCGCCATTCGGACCGATAATCGCCCGGATCTCGCCGCGGTCGAGCACGAGGCTCACCTGATCGACGGCATTCAGGCCGCCGAAGCGCCGACTCAGCTCGCTTGTGACCAGCAGCGTCATGGCAGCCACGGAATCCTTTTCTCGCGCAGCGTGCCGAGGATGCCCTTGGGCGCCCAGAGGACGAGGATGATCAGCGCCGCGCCCACCAGCAGCATGTAGCTCGAGGTCTGGCCGCTGGAAACGTCCACCAGATAGAACATCAGAAGGGTGCCGAGAAGCGGCCCGAGCGTCGTTCCCGCGCCGCCGAGCAGCACCCAGAGCAGCGGCAGGATCGAATACTGAATGGCGGCGAATGTCGCACCGACATACGTGAAGAGCAGCGCATAGGTGGCCCCCGCCGCGCCCGACATGGTGCCCGAGATCACCAGCGCCAGCAGCTTATAGAGAAAGGCGTTGTAGCCGAGCATGGCGGTGCGCTGCTCGTTCTCGCGCACGGCGATCAGGACGCGGCCGACGGCCGAGCGCACGAGGACAAGCGAGCCGAGCAGGCAAACCGTGAAGAGCAACAGCGCCAGATTGTAGCGCGCTGCCGGATCGATCAAATTGAAACCCGTGTCGCCGACGACGACGCGCAGGAGGTTTTCCTTGAGCACGAAGCCCTCGTCGCCCCGGGTGAACTCGCCGAAATAGAGCGTTAGCAGATAGCCCGCCTGAGCGAACATCAGGGTGACGATCATGAACGAGACGCCGGCGGTGCGCAGCGCCACCAGGCCGATGGCGACGGAGAGACATAGCGCCGCCAACAGTCCCGCCAGAAACCCGGAGAGCGGATCGAATCCGAGATGGTGGACGGTGAGGCCGGCCCCATAGAGCCCGGCGGCGAAGAACATGGCGTGGCCCAAACTGAGGAGCCCGGTATAGCCTATCAGGATGTTGTAGCCGATGGCAAAGGAGGCCATCACCATGATCTTGGAGACGTTCGAGTAGTGATACGCGGGTAGAACGAATTGCACACCGAACAGAAGCGCGATGACAGCCAGATGCAACAGCCAATCGCGTCGTGGCGTGGCGCCCGTCATCGGGCCTTCTCCCCGAACAGGCCTTCCCGCCGGACGACGAGCACCAGGGCCACGAACAGCGTAGCGATGATCTTGGCCAGGGTCGCCGAGAAGAAAACCGAGATCACCCCGTCGCTGAGGCCGATCACGAATGCCGCCATCACGGTGCCCCGCAGGTTGCCCAGCCCACCCAGGATGACAACGATGAAGGAGAGCAAGAGCGGGTCGAGCCCCATCAAATAGTGGGCCTGCTGAATCGGCACGATCAGGACCCCGGCGACGGCGGCAAGCATGGCGCCGAGCGCGAAGACCGCCGAATAGACCCGGTCGACAGGAATGCCGAAGCTTTGCGCCGTTTCCCGGTCGAACTGGGTCGCCCGCATGATCAGGCCGAGACGGGTGCGCGTCAGCGTGTACCAGGTGGCCCCGAGCAGCGCCGCGGAGGCGCCGATCACCACGAGCTTGTAACCGGAATAACCGAACCACGGAAACACGACCCGGAAGTTGATCGGCGGCACCACCGGGTGCGCGTTCGGACCGTAGACGGTCAGGACCACCTGTTGGATGATGTAGAGCAGGCCGATCGTCGCGACGATCGTCGCCTCGGGCGCGTAGTTCAGCCGGCGCAGGATCAAGCGGTCGGCGGCGATGGCAACCGTGCCGACAACCAGCGCGCTGCCGACGAGCGCCAGCAGGAAGCCGAGCGCGGGCATCCCCGGTACCAAGGAGCTGAACGCCCAGGCGAGAACGGCACCCAGCATGAAGAATTCGCCGTGCGCGACATTGACGATGCGCATCACGCCGAAGACGAGCGACAGGCCCAGCGCGGTCAGCGCCAGCACGAAGGCGGTGACGGTTCCCTCCAGCAGCGCAAGAAGAAGATGGGGGCCGAAGCTCACCTCCCCTCGGCCCCCAGGAACAGCCCTATGGCGACGCGGGGACGGTGTGCCTTACCCGCCCCGCCGGTCGGCTGCGCCATGCAGGTCAGAGCGACTGCGTCCGGTAATCCGCCTCGGGCTCGTACATCCCGTCCTCGATCGCGGTGCGATGCACGACGTTGAGCCGGCCGCCCTCGACCTTGGAGATGCTCTGATGGGCGAACACCTGATGGAGCTGGCCGTTGAACTTCTTCGCCCCTTGCGGATGCTCGTTGCTCTCCGCGAAGTCGGTCATCGCCTCGACCGATTCGATCAGCGCCGCCTTGTCCTTAGGCGTCGCCGACCGATAGCCGCTTTGCTCGACCGCCGCCTTGATGACGTAAAGCGTCTCCCAGCACCCAAACATGTGCGAGTAAGTCGAGACGTCCTTGGGATCGTCCACGGCCGCGCCGTTTTCGTTCACGCCGACCGCCTGGCGATAGAACTTGTCGAACGCACTCTGGTCCTTCTGCGCGTAGCGCGGAAAGGCCTCCCAGAAATAGGTGCCGTCGAGGAACTCGAGGCCGGGACTGGCCATGTCGACGGCTTCGAGGGAATCGATGAAGCCGAAGATCTGCGGCCGCTTGGAGCCGAAATGCTCGCCCATCTCCTTGACGAACGTGAGCACGCCGGGGCCGACCATGACGTGGTAGATCACCTCGGTCTCGGCCGGGATCTGCGCGAAATAGCGGGTGTACGAGGTTTCGGTCGCCGGGACCGGGATATGCTTGATGGCCTCACCGCCCTGAGCGGCGATCGCCTTGGTGAAAAAGTCGCGATGGTCGTGGCCGAAGGCGTAGTCGGGGAAGATCATGGCGACCTTCTTACCAAGATTGCCGGCGACCCAGGGCGCCATCGAGATGACCTGCGAGCGCACATCGGTGATGCCCGGCTGGAAAACGTAGCGATTCAGCTTGCCGGAGGCCACGTGATAGCCTTCGCTCACCACGAAATAGGGCATCTTGAGCTGCCCGGCCGTCGGCGCCGAGCCGACGACCACATGGGAAAACAAGGTGCCGAAGACAAAATCGACCTTATGCTCGGTGGCGAACTTCTCAACCACCTCGGCCCCGCGCTTGGGATCGGTGCCGTCGTCCTCGGTGACCAGTTCGATCGGCCGGCCACCGATGCCGCCGGTGTCGTTGATCAGCTTCACCGCAGCCAGCGTGGTCCGCTGATACCAGCGGCCATAGGCGGCCCCGATGCCGGTCAGATGGGCCTGAAAGCCGATCTTGATCGGGGCGGAACTTTGCGCCTGAGCGTAGCGCATGGCGCCCGGCACCAGGCCGGAGGCCGTCAAGGCGCTCGCGGCACCTAGTCCCTTGATAACATTGCGCCGGCTCACCCGGATGAGACGCTTAGTGTTCGAGTCTTTCTTGCTGTGATCCATTGTTCATTCTCCCCGCTTACAGATTCCCTGTGACGCCTTGCGCACTCCGCTTAGAGACGCTTGTCGGACAAAAGTTTGTACAGAATCAAAATCGTGCAGCCCCAGAATTGACAATACGGGTTGCCAAGACGCTATCGCAAGCCGTCCTTGCCCTCCGCCTGGTCGTGGGTCAGGCCGCCGACCCGGGGCAGCGGCCGGCCGCTGTCAGTCACCGCCACGGCGACGACGATTTCGCCCGGCCGCGGCGCATCGGGCACGCGCACCTCCATGGCATCGAAATGGCTGCGCACATAGGCGGCATCCTTGTGCCCCAAGGGCACGTCGATGGCGGTTCCGGCACCGCCCATCTTCTTCGCCGACGGGACCAGGGCGGCACCCTTCTCCACCGCTTGGCGCAAGGGTTTGCCGAGACGTGGGTGGAGGATGGCCGCCGCGTGTTCCAGCTCGCCATCGCTGCCGACGATGGCGGCCTTGCCGTAGCTCTGCGCCTGTGCCGGCGTGATGCCCAAGGCGGCCACGGCCTTTTCACCCAACAGGCCGCCCAGCTCCTCGCCAATCTGCATCAGCGGCTCCAGATCCTGCACGAATTTGCCTGTACAGGGATTTTCGATCACCGCCAATGCCGCCGCCTTGCGCGTCGGCGGGTCGATGTCCTGGCCCATCTCGCGCCGGGTTTCCTCGACGAAGATCACGAATTTGCGCACCTTCGACATCATCTCAATCCATCCTCTCCGGTAATCTCGGATGCCTGCAGGCCGCCGACGCGCGCATGCACCCGTGGGCCCGCGGCCATGACCAGGATAAGCACCATCTCGTCCGCCGCCGGGGCATCGGGTACGTGCACTTCCAGGGCGTCGAAATGGCTGCGCACATAAGCGGCATTGATGTGGGTGATGGGAATGTCGATCCTGCCGCCCGCCTCGGCCACCTTCTTGGTGGAGGGGACGATCGCCTTGGCGTTGCCCAACAGCTCGCGCATGGCATAGCCGCCCGGCACGTGCCACAGGGCGCCATGCTCCAGCTCCCCCGCGGTGCCGACGATGGCGCCCTTGCCGAAGCCATCGATGGCCGCCCGAGGAACTCCGTTGCCGCCACCGAACATGGCAATCAGGCGCGCCGCCATGTCCAGGCCGAGGGGCTTCAAGGTCTCCATGAACGGGGAAATCTCCGCCACATAGCGGCCGGCGAAGGGGTTGGCGATGACCGCGGCCAAGGCGCCGACACAGCGCGGCGTGGCCGGCGGCGGGCCGCCTTCGTGCCGGATCTCTTCCAGCACGGACCAGAACTTGCGCACCACGACCTGCATCATCCCTCCTCTGCCTCAGGCGGCGGCCAGCGTGAGCGGCTGACCCACCACAGCATAACGATTGCGCAAAACCAATGCCGCCGATTCGATCAGGCCGGCGGCGCGCAGGCGGGCCGCCGCGCGCTCGCCCCGGCGCAGGGCCCGGTGCACCTCGTCCGGGGTCAGCGGACCGAGATCGACGGTGACCAGCCGCGCATCCAGATCGCTGTCCGGATCGAGATCGCGCGCCGGCGCGCGCGTAACCGAGGGATGCTCGGGCAAATCGACCGCGTTGGCGATCAAGGTGGCGGCCACATCCGCCGCTGCCGCGGTTGCGGCGATGGTGGTGACGGCATCGGCGATCCCGAAGGAGAAGCTGCGCCCGCCCTGGCCGCTGCACGCCCGCCCGGAGGTGGCAATGCCGCGCGCTGGGCGCTCGGCAGCCAGACTCACCTGGCCGCACAAGGCCGGCAGATGAAGTTCCGGCACCAGACCGCAGGTCAGTTGTTGCCCCGGAGCCAGGTACACGGCGACGTCACCGCCATTGTTCACGTAAGCGCGGGAGAGCTGGCGGCCGGCGATCATGTGCTCCAGCACATATTCCGCCACCGCACCGGCAACGGCCGCCATGGGGGTCACAAAAACACCGCCGTACGGCCGGCAGGCGGCGACCATGCGCCGGGCCACCGGGCCGGTCGGATCAACCGTGATTTTGTCCACGGGTTGACGTAGGAGCGGCAACTCCTCGGCCAATGCCGGCAGAATAGCCGGGAAGACGTCCCTTGCCTGATCGTACGCCCGGCGCACCTCGGCCATCTCGCCAAATGCCTCGATGACCAGATCGATGGGCCCATGGCCGAGGTACAAGCGGCGGCCATCGGGCAGCAGGCGTGCGGTAGGACGTTCGGCCATCATTGCGGCGGTCTTTTCTTCTGCGGTGCCGCCGGCCACGGGTGATCCGGCTGGTGCGTGGTGAAGCGCACGCGGCTTTCCGAGGTTAGCGAGCTTAACGGCCGCACCTGCGACATGTGGCCGCCCAATTCCTCGTAAACGTCACGCGGCATGGTGAACTCGATGGGGCCGACGATGGCCGGTGTCGGCACGTAGCCGAAGGCATTGTCGGGCAGGGTCGCCACATCCACCATGACGGTGATGCCGCCCCCGGGCCACACGTAGGCGGGGGCGCCGCCCAGGGTCACCCGGGTCAGGGCATTCCTGATCGAGCGGGTGAGGCGCACCGGATTTTCCGTCGCCCCGGCGCGCAAGCTGCCGCCGGCCCCGGCCATGAATAGGACCGAGCACAGCGCCGGCTCGCAATTCTCGCCGATGCGCTCGACCACCTTGGCGATTTCGGGCGGCATCTTCTGTTCCACCGGCAGCAGGTCCTCGTTCAACTCGAACCAGGCGGCATGCTCGCCGGTGGTGCTGACCATCAGCAGGCGCAGGCCCGGCCACGCCCGCTTGCGGTCGATGCTGTCGATGATGGTCAGGGGATCGTCGATATTGGTGCCGCCCCAGCCGCGGCCCGGTTCCGCCACTTGGAAATACCGGCCCGGCGTGGAGCGGCGGCCGCGCACGCGCACGCCCGAGGGGGTCATGTCGAGAAAGCGCCCGGCCTGATGCTCGGTCAGGACGCCGGTGATGTGGTCGTCGACCACGATCACCTCGTCCGCGTGGCCGTGCCACTGGCGGGCGAAGATACCGATGGTGGCGGAGCCGCAGCCGACGCGCATGCGTTCCTCCCGCGCGCCGTCGATGATCGGCGCCTTGCCCGATTGCACGGTCAAGGTGGCACCATCGTCTACGGTCAGCTCCACCGGCCCCCGGTTGCACAGGTCCAGCATCATCTGGCAGGTGACGTTGCCCTCTTTCTTGCTGCCGCCGGTGAGGTGACGCACACCGCCCAGGGCCAGCATCTGCGAGCCGTATTCGGCGGTGGTCACATGGCCGACCGGCTCGCCCGCGCAGCGCACGGCCGCCTGTTCCGGACCGACGAACCGGTCGGTGTCGATCTTCACCTTGATGCCGCAATAGCTGAAGATGCCCTCGGTCACCACGGTCACCGTATCGACACCCTCGTACTCGGCCGAAACGATGAAGGGCGCCGGCTTGTAGTCCGGATAGGTGGTGCCGGAGCCAATGCCGGTGACGAACAGATCGGCGCCGGAGACCAGGCGCCCGTCCCAGGCGGAGGCGCCCTCGGCGAAGGGCACCAAGGGCTCGCCCTCGGCCGCCGCACGCTGGGCCAGCACCAGGGGATCGGTGCGCACCAGGCGCCCGGCGTCATTGGCGTAGCGGTCGCAGGCGCCCCGCCGGCCCGGCCGGATACGGCAGAGCACGGGGCACGCATCGCAGCGGACCACGCCATCGCCGGCGGCGGTCGTTTCCGGCTCCGCGCTCATGCTCTGCTCCGTAGGGCGTGCAACAAACGGTGCGGCAACATCGGGACCTTGCGCACCTTCACGCCGGTGGCGTGGCGTATGGCACCGAAAATGGCCGGGGCCGTGGCGATCAAGGCCGGCTCGCCGATGCCCTTGGCACCATAGGGGCCGTGGTGCTCCGGGTCCTCGATCAGGATGATGTCGATGGGCGGCACGTCGCCGATGGTCGGGATCAGGTAGTCGTGCAGGTTCTCGGTGCGGCCGGGCAGGAACTCCTCCATCAGCGCCAGGCCGATGCCTTGGGCGATGCCGCCGTGAATCTGCCCGTCCACCAGGGACGGATTGATGGCCTTGCCCACATCGTGGGCGGCGACGAAACGCCGCAGATGCACGGTGCCAAGGTCGACGTCCACCTCGAGATCGGCGATCTGCGCTGCGAACCCATAGGTGGCGTAAGGCGTGCCCTGACCCTTCGCATCCAGGGGCGTGGTCGGCGGATCGAACGTGCCGGTGCCGGTGAGCACCGTCTCGCCGCCGTCTTCCGGCGGCAGGGCGGCCAGGTCGATCTCGGCGGTGCGGCTGCCGTCGCTCAGGCGCACGATCCTACCTTGCAGATCGATCTCCGCGTCGTCGCCCACCTTGGCCAGGCGCAGGATCTTGGCCCGCAAATCGCGCCCGGCCAGATAGGCGGCCTTGCCGGACACGAAGGTCTGCCGCGAGGCCGAGGTCTTGCCCGCATCGGCCGTGCGGTCCGTATCGCCGAGGACCATCGCGAAGGCCGAGGTCTCCACCCCCAAGGCGTCGGCGCAGATTTGCAGCAGTACGGTGGTCGAACCCTGGCCGATATCGACGGCGCCGTTGAAGAAGGTGAGCTGACCCGACCGGTCCAAGGTGACGCGCATGGTCGACGGGTTGGGCAGCGACGTGTTGCCGCAGCCGTACCACATGCAGCCGACACCGACA
>JAJFGI010000251.1 GCA_021776215.1 Kiloniellaceae bacterium
TTGTTCCTGAAGATCGACGGCGAGACCGAGGCCGCGTTCGCCGCCGCCGGAGCGGAACCTTTCGTCTATTCCCGTGGTGGCGAATCGATCGCCATGTCCTATAGGAAGGCGCCCGACGGTTCGCTCGACGATCCCGGCACTTTGTTGCCGTGGGTGGAGATGGCCCTGGCCGCGGCCAAACGGTCCCGGGCGGGCAAGAAGAGCAAGGGCGGCAAACGCAAGACGGGTAAGAGAGGATCCCCATGAAGAAGCAGGCTGGAACCCGCGTCGAAAGCGACACCATGGGCGAGATCGAGGTGCCGATCGGCTGCTATTGGGGCGCGCAGACGCAACGCTCGCTGCAAAACTTCCGCATTGGCGGCGAACGGCTGCCGCCGGCCCTCATCAAAGCCTTCGGCATCCAGAAGCTCGCCGCGGCCCGCGCCAACATGGCGCTCGGCATCCTCGACAAGAAACTGGGCGAAGCCATCTGCACGGCCGCCGAGGAAGTGGCGGCCGGCGCGCTTCTGGAAGAGTTTCCGCTGGTGGTCTGGCAGACCGGGTCCGGCACCCAGAGCAACATGAACGCCAACGAGGTGATCGCCGGGCGCGCCAACGAGATTCTGGCCGGCCACCGGGGCGGCAAGTCGCCGGTGCATCCCAACGACCACTGCAATATGAGCCAATCGTCCAACGACAGTTTTCCAGCGGTGATGCACATCTCCGCCGTTCAGCAAATCCAGGGCGAAACCATCCCGGCGCTGGAGCGCCTGCACGCGGCGCTGGCCGAAAAGGCCACGGCCTTCGCTTCGATCGTCAAGATCGGCCGCACCCATCTGATGGATGCCACCCCGCTCACCTTGGGCCAGGAATTTTCCGGTTACGCCGCCCAGGTCGAACGCGGCATCGCCCGCCTGCGCGGAGCCTTGCCCAACCTCTATGCCCTGGCTCAGGGCGGCACCGCCGTGGGCACGGGCCTGAACGCCGTCGCCGGCTTCGCCGAGGCCTTTGCCGAGGAAGTTGCCGACATCACCGGCCTGCCCTTTGTCAGCGCCGAGAACAAGTTCGAGGGCATGGCGGCGCACGATGCCATCGTCGACGCCTCCGGCGCCCTCAATGTGGTGGCTGTCTCGCTGATGAAGATCGCCAACGACATCCGCCTGCTGGGCAGCGGCCCGCGCTGCGGTATCGGCGAGCTGCGCCTGCCGGCGAACGAGCCGGGCTCGTCGATCATGCCGGGCAAGGTGAACCCGACCCAGGCCGAGGCCATGACCATGGTCTGCACCCAGGTCATGGGCAACCATGTGACGGTGACCATCGCCGGTTCGAACGGCCATTTCGAGCTCAACGTGTTCAAACCGGTGTTGATCTACAACCTGCTGCAATCCGCCAAGCTGATCGGGGATGCCAGCGATAGCTTCACCGACAACTGCGTGAGCGGTATCGAGGCGGACACCGATCGCATCGCCGAACTGATGCATAAATCCCTGATGCTGGTCACCGCCCTCAACCCGCACATCGGCTATGACAACGCCGCCAAGGTGGCCAAGAAGGCCTATGCCGAGAACACGACCCTGAAGGACGCCGCGGTCGCCCTCGGCCTGCTGACGCCTGAGCAGTTCGAGCAATGGGTCAAGCCCGAGGATATGCTTGGGCCACGCGGCAAGGCGTGACGCGGCGATGGATCAGGCGGTCCGCAAGCGCTCGGTGACCGTCGCCGGCCACCGGACCAGTTTCAGCCTCGAGGAGGCCTTCTGGTCGCGCCTGAAAACCTTCGCCGCCACGGATGGCATCTCCCTGAACACGCTGATCGAACGCATCGACAAGAACCGCCAAGGCAATCTGTCCAGCGCCGTGCGCGTCTACGTCTTGGAACGAACCGCCGGCGGCGGGACATTGGCGTAACGGGTGGCGCCCACCGATGTTCGATACGGGTACCCTTGTCCTTATCGCCCTTACTTTCCTGCTGGCAGGCAGCATCAAGGGGATCGTCGGCCTGGGGCTTCCCACGGTGTCCCTTGCCCTGCTGACGGTGACGATCGGCCTGCATCCCGCCATGGCGTTGCTCCTTGTGCCGTCGTTCGCGACAAATGTTTGGCAAGCCCTTGTCGGTGGCGGTGGGCGGGCACTCGTTGCCCGGCTGTGGCCGTTTCTTCTTGCCGCGACCGTCACCGTCTGGGCCGGCGCCGCCGTCTTGACGCGGGTCGATGTGGCGCTGCTTTCGGCTCTCCTCGGCGTTCTTCTGGTGCTATACGCCATTGTGAGCCTGAGCCGTCCGACCATCTCGATACCGCGCGAATGGGAGGCCTGGGCCGGGCCCGTCGCCGGAACCATAAATGGGGTGCTGACGGGAATGACTGGGTCGTTCGTTGTGCCCGGTGTCCTTTATCTGCAGGCCATTGGCCTGCCGCGCGACCGGCTCGTTCAAGCCATGGGGATGCTGTTCACCGCATCGACGATCGCCCTGGCGGTGTCCCTGGGCGGACACCAACTCCTGACAGTCGAGCTTGGCATCGTTTCAACGGTTGCCGTCGCGCCGGCCGTGATCGGCATGAGCCTTGGCCGATACTTCCGGCACAGGCTGTCGGAACCATCGTTCCGGCGAATTTTCCTTGTCGCGCTGCTCGCCCTGGGCCTTTTCATCATCGTTCAATCGGTGATCTGACGGGCGATCTGACCGGCGCTCAGTTCTTCAGGCCCTTCAACAGGCCTTTCAGGCCTTCCTTTATCACGTCCTCGGGCTTGATGGGCGTGGGTTGCGTATCGGCGGGCGGCTGCGCGCCGGGCGTATCCGGCGCCGCGGGCTGGGGCTGGCGTTGGAACGGTTGGCCGCTGATGCGCGGGTTCGGCTTGTCCAGGGGCCCGCGCAATTCGGCGGTCAGATAGGGCGTGCCCGTATCCTGCGCCCGGAACACGTCGGTCCGCGTGTCGATCTGCCAGGCCGGCAGGGCAATCGTGCCTTGGGTGAGTGCCGTCGCCGCGCGGCCGTCCAGTTTCGTATCGCTGGTGCTGACAATACCCTTGTCGACAGTAAAGGTGCCTTTAAGGGCGGCCGGCGCCCCGGCGAAGGCGCCGAACAACACGTTGGTGGCATCGGCAACCCCGCGAATCTCTTTGACCTTGTCGCCGAGAATGCCGAGCACCACGGCACCGACCTCTTCCTCCGCCTTGCGTTTAACGGTGAGGGTGCCGCCGAGATCGCCCTTGCCCGCCAGGGAGCCGATCAGCTCCGCCTCGCTTTTGCCCTGGGCGGACAGGGTCGCATTGAGGTTCAGCGGCCCGCTCACCCGGTCGCTGTCCGCCAGGTCCTGGAGCAAGCGCCCCAGATTCATCTCGATGGCGGTCACCGCCAGGCCGGCGTCCAGGCCATCGCCGGCCACGACCTTGCCGCTCACCGACAGCGCCCCGTCATAGAACGTGCCGGTCAGTTTGCGCAGATCGAGAACCCCGCCGGCCAGTCCGGCATCGACCACAGCGTTATCGAGTCGCAACGTATCCGTCACCAACGCTTGCGCCCGCAGCTTCACCTCGGCATCGACCGCCTTGAGCGTCGAGACATCGATCGGCTGGGTCGACCAGCGCCCGCTCTTGGTCTCGCCCTTCACGGGGCTCCGGCCTGGATTGGCGCTCGCCGCGCCGCCCGTGCCGACAGCGGCCGGCGCCAGCAAACCGGCCAGCGGCAATTCGCTGGTCACCAGATCGGCGCTCACCATGGGCCGGGCGCCCGACAGGTCGGCCCCGAGAGAACCGGATATTTCCGTCGGACCGATCTGCCCTGACAGGTCGTTCACGGTAAAGCGTTCGGCGGT
>JAJFGI010000252.1 GCA_021776215.1 Kiloniellaceae bacterium
CGCTTGGCAAAGCCTATGGTGAGGTCATGCGGACGCAGCCGGCGGGTCAGACCTTCGCTCTGCTGATTGGTGATCCGCAACCCGGCCAGAGCAAATCCATCGCCGAGGAGCTGGCCCAGGTCGCCCAGGTCGAAGCGTTCATGACCAGCTACCGCGAGCGCCTTCAGCAGCAGCAAGCGTCTGTGCCGCAATAGCTCCGGCGGCGGTCGTCCGGCCGGACCAGTATCCTCATTCTTTTTCTTCATCCCCGCCGCAGCTCAGCGGACAGCCGGGATCCAGATCTCAGCGCAAGCCGTTAGCGTTTCGATTCAGGTATTTGAAACCCGCTCAGCGTCATGCCCGAACTTGATCCGGGCATTCATTGCGCCGTGGATCGCCGGGTCGAGCCCGGCGATGACAGCATTGAGGAGTCGGAAATCTGGAAATCGCCTGGTGAATACGGAACACCGAATGAATCCCGGATCGGCCCACGTGGGCTTTCCGGGATGCCTCCGCGAGACTTGAGTAGATGCTGGCTAACCGACTCGATGCGGCGTTATCCGCCGTAGCTTTGCACCAGGCTGCCGGCGACCAGGTACCAGCCGTCGACGAGGACGAAGAAGATCAGCTTGAAGGGCAGGGAGATCATGATCGGCGGCAGCATCAACATGCCCATGGACATGAGCACCGAGGCGACCACCATGTCGATGATGATGAACGGCAGGAACAGGAGAAAGCCGATCTCGAAGGCCCGCCGCAACTCGCTGATCATGAAGGCGGGAATCAGCGACCGCAGCGGGGTTTCCTCGGGCGTGGCGATGGGGCCGGTTTTGGCCAGATCCATGAACAGCTTGAGATCCTGCTCGCGGACGTGGCCGAGCATGAAGTCGCGCACCGGCGCGGACGCCTTGTCGAGCGCTTCCAATTCCGTCACCTCTTCGGCGATCAGCGGCTGAATGGCGACGTCGTAGACCGCTTGCAGGGTCGGCATCATGATGAAGACGGTCAGGAACAGGGCCAGGCTGATGAGCACCGAATTCGGCGGCGTTTGTTGAATGCCCAGGGCACTGCGCAGGAACGACAACACCACGATGATGCGGGTGAACGCGGTGACCATCACCAGGATCGACGGTGCCAGGCTGAGTACCGTGATCAAGGCGATAAGCTGAATCAACCGGCTGGCGGTCGAGCCGGCGCCTTCGCCCAGATCGAGTTGCAGCATCTGCGCCAGGGCCGGCTGCGGCACGGCGACGGCGGCCAAAATCGCCAGCAGCATCGCGGTCGGGATAAATGCCCGCCTCATGGGGCTCGCCTCGCGCTGGTAGGGGCGCTTGCGGCATCGTCGGATGCCGCGGGCCGCGGTGTTTCGATGCCGCCGTCGAGCAACAGGTCCTGCCCGGCGCCGAGTAAGACCAGATACTCGCGCTGGTCACACCGCATGAGCACCAGCTTGCGGCGTTGATCCAACGACTTCACTTCGACAACCGCGAGGCGCGGCGATTTGCCGGTGTTCGGCACCAGTTGGCCGCCGAAGCCAAAACGCCGGGCCGCCCAGGTGAGGGCGGCAATCAACGCCAGGACGAGCAGCAGCGCCAGCAGAAACCGAAGGTAAATGTCCAAATCCATGGCGGTGGTATCAGGCCTGGGTCACGCGCGGGGTCACCGGCCGGGTCCGGGCGTCTTGCCATAGGCGCGGAGCGCGCTCTGGCGGCCGCCGGTATTGCCGAGCTCCCGCTTCAGGTCTTCCAGACGTGCCTCGATCGCGCGCGACAGATAGCCGAAGTCATCCATGAGTGCCAGCAGGCGCGGGCGCAGCGATTTGCCGTCCGACGGCGACAGCGTCGTCGCCTGGGCACACAATTCGTCCACCCCGATCTCGATGGCGGTCAGGTCGACGAAGTTGCCGGCGTCCAATTCCGCGCGGGCGCGGGCGACGACGCCGCTCAAGGCCTGCACCAGGCCGCCGAGCCCGTTGGTGGCGTTCATGGCCGCGGCTCCGGCGCCAGATCGGCTTGCGCCCGGTAGACGTAAGAGAGAATTTCGGCGATCGCCGCCAGCGCTTCCAGCGGGACGATGCTGTCGACCTCGACGGCCTCCAGGATCTCGGCCAGGTCGGCGTCGCTGCGGACCTTGATGCCGCGGTCGAAGGCGATTTGCAGAATCTGCTCGGCGACGGCGCCGCGGCCCTTGGCGGTGACCCTGGGGGCGCCGCGACTGGTTGCGTCACGCTCGATGGCGATGGCGATGGGGGAGCGCTCTGGCACGGGCGGCGGCGCCGGCGGGACTAGGATCGGTGGGTCTTTATGGGCCACGGCCAGGGGGTCCTCGTATCGCGCAGTTTGGGTGTCGCGGAGTCAGGGGCTTCCGGTGCGCTCGCGCACCGACTCGCCAGACACCCATCCTGGCCCAACATGCTTAACGAAAAGTTGCACGCCACCGGCCGGCACCTTGCGGCCCGGGGCGTCCCCTCGGCATGGCGGTCTCGGACCGGGCACCCCCTGTTACCAGGCTGGCCCGGCCGGTTGTTTAAGACCCGCTCTTCCTTTGCGGGCGGCTTTTCATCGCTTCGGCCAGCGCATCACTGCCGGCCGCTGCCGCCCTGTTCTCTTCCTGAATCCGCTCGAATATCTCGCGGCGCAGGACCGTCGCAGTCGTCGGAAAGGTAAACCCAAGCTTAATCGACTTCCCGCGTATGTCGATGACGGTTACCTCAATATCATCGTTGATGATGACCGACTCTCCGATCTTTCGCGTTAGGTACAGCACATCCCGGCTCCTTCCTGTGCCGGTTCTCCCCCCAATGGCCCATCCAGGGTCTCCTTGGATCACCCTCGATTAGAGCGCATTTGTGGCAACATTTAACAGTTTTTACCGTTTCTTAACAAGCGGCCCTGTATCTTGGCCATTCTGGGCCGGAAACCTGCGGTCCGCTGCGCCTGTTGGAGGGGCATGGAAGGCAAGTTCAACATCTTCGCTGTCATCGGCAAGCGCATGGATTGGCTGAACCAGCGCGAGCGGGTGCTGGCCGAGAACATCGCCAATTCCGATACCCCCGACTACACTCCGCGCGATCTCGACGGCAGCAAGTTCTCTCGCCTTCTACAAAGCCAGCTCGCTCCGGTGGCGCCGACCACGACCGACCGCGCCCATCTCAGCGGCACGGTCGTGCGCGATGGCCCGGCGAAGATCGAGGGTCAGCGCCACACCTACGAGTCGTCGCCGACGGGGAACGCAGTGATCCTGGAAGAGCAATTGATCAAGGTCTCGGAGACGCAGTCCGCCTATCAGCTGATGACCAACCTGTATCGCAAACACATGGACATGTTCCGCATTGCCGTGCGCGGACCGAACGGCTAACGCAAGCCAGGGGTAGCGCGCCTATCTGGCGCGACGCCCACGTTACGAATCACGATCTCACGGGGAGAGCGCCGTATGTCGGATCTGATGAAATCGATGAGCATCTCCGCCGCCGGCATGAAGGCGCAGGGGACGCGGCTGCGGATTATCTCCGAGAACATGGCGAATGCGGGCTCGACGGCGCTCACACCGGACGGCGACCCGTACCGGCGCAAGCTGGTGACCTTTGGCATCGTTCTCGATCGCGAGCTCGGCGTGCCGCTGGTCGATGTGGCTCGCGTGTCACGCGATTCCACGGAATTCGGCGAGAAGTATCAGCCCGGCCATCCGGCGGCCAACGCCAGCGGCTACGTGAAGACGTCGAACGTCAATTCGCTGGTCGAAATCACCGACATGCGCGAGGCGGAGCGGAGCTATCAGGCCAACCTGAAAGTCATGCAGGCCTCGCGCGGCATGCTGCAGCGGACGATCGATCTCCTGAGGTAGGGCAATCTACTGAGGTAGGGCGATCTACTGAGTTAAAAGCGCATCATCGATACCGGCGGCCAGGGAGGCGGCCGGTTCACTCGCCAGGAAGGCCAGTAGGCGCGGGCTCGCACATGCCCCAGGGAGATCCGCCATGGCCGTGAACTTTGCCGATGCCGTCAACGCCTATCAGAAAATAGCGCGTAAGGATTCGTTGCCGGGCCTCGAAACGCGCGGCAACAGCAGCAGCGGCGATTTCGCCGACATCCTCCGCACCGCCACCCAGGACGCCGTCGGCGCCCTTCGCGCCGGCGAGCAGCAGACCTTGGCGGCGGCCGCCGGCACGGCGGACCTGAACGACGTGGTCACCGCCGTCGGCAAGGCGGAAATGACCCTGCAGACCGTCGTGACCCTGCGCGACCGCGTGATACAGGCCTATCAAGAAATCCTGCGCATGCCGATTTAGGTGCGGGCATTCGGCGTTACGCTCTCGGAAAAGCAAACAGATGAACGCAACCGATGTCCTCGAGGTCGCCCGTGACGCGGTCATCGTGACGCTCAAGATCGGCTCGCCGGTTCTTCTGCTCGCCCTTGTCGTGGGTTTGATTATCTCGTTGTTTCAGGCGCTGACGCAGATTCAGGAGATGACCCTGACATTCGTGCCCAAGGCGATCGTCATCTTCCTGTCGCTGCTGGTCTTCATGCCGTTCATGCTTGGGACCCTCGTTTCATTTACCGAGGGCCTGATGGATCGCATCATCGCACTGGGCTGACCGGGCATGCTGCAGGAGCTGCTGCCCGCGCAAATCTTCCTGATCTTGCTGGTGTTCATGCGGGTCGGCACGGCCATGCTGCTAATGCCGGGCATCGGCGATCCGTACGTGCCGCCGCGGGCGCGGCTTTTCCTGGCACTTATGATTTCGCTGATTGTCGCGCCGATCCTCGGCAAGACGCTGCCGGCGATGCCGGAAAGCGCCGCCGATCTTCTTGTCCTGCTGGCCGGCGAGATCCTCATCGGCGCCTTTTTCGGGACCATCGCGCGCCTGTTCATTGCGGCGCTGACCACCGCCGGCATGGTCATGGCCTATATGAGCAGCATGGCAAATGCCCTGACGACCGATCCAAGCGCGTCGCAACAGGGGTCGATCGCGGGCTCGTTCCTTATCGTGACCGCGGTGCTGCTGATCTTCACCCTCGATCTGCATCACGCCATGCTGGCCGCGGTCATCGACAGCTACCAGCTTTTCGTGCCCGGACAGGTGCCGCCGGTCGCCGATTTCGCCGATATGATGTCGCGGATCGTGGCCCGGACGTTCTTGCTGTCGTTTCAGATTGCCGCGCCGTTCATCGCCATGGGCCTGATCTTCTTTCTGGGCCTCGGCATTCTCGGCCGGCTGATGCCGCAGATGCAGGTGTTTTTCGTGGCCATGCCGTTGCAGATCGCGGCCGGCTTGGCGGTTCTGGCCCTGGTGTTGCCGGCGGTCCTGCACTGGTTCATCGGCGCCTTTCAGGAGTCGCTGCTGCCCTTCGTCGCCCTGTAGCGGCGGCGGGCGAGCGGATAGGACATGGCCGACAACGAACAAGACGATTCCCAAAAAACGGAGGAACCGAGTCACCGGCGCCTGGAACAGGCGCGGGAAAAGGGTCAGGTCGCCAAGTCCCAGGAGATCAACCACTGGTTCATGATCCTGGCGATGGCCATTGTCTTCGGCGTCTTCGGCGAGTCCTTTGTCGATGGCATAGCGACAAGCCTCTATCGCTTCATCGAGCAGCCGCACGAGATCCGCCTGGATGGTGGACAGGTGCGGGCCGTGCTGGCGGATGTCGGCTGGCGCCTGGGGCTGGCGGTGCTGATTCCGGTTGCCGTGATGGTATTGCTGGCGCTGATCTCCGGCTTTGCGCAAAACGGCGTGCTCATCTCGTTCGAGTCGATCAAGCCGAAGCTTGAGAAACTCTCCCTGCAAAAAGGGCTCAAGCGGCTCTTCTCGACGCGGTCGGTCGTCGATTTTCTCAAAGGTGTGGCAAAGATCTCCATCGTTGCCGCCGTGGTGGTGATCCTGTTGTGGCCCGAATGGCGGATTCTGCCGAACCTGACATCCTTCGAGACCCAGGCGCTCCTCGCTTTGATGCAGACCTTGGCGATGCGCGTGCTGATCGGCGTTTTGGCGGTGATGACGGTCATCGCCGCGCTCGACTTCCTGTATCAAAAGCAACAACACACCAAGCAGCTGCGCATGTCGCGGCAGGAACTGAAGGACGAGTTCAAGCAAACCGAAGGCGATCCGATGATCAAGGCGCGTCTGCGCCAGATTCGTATGGAGCGGGCGCGCAAGCGCATGATGGCGGCCGTGCCCGAGGCCGACGTGGTGGTCACCAACCCGACCCATTTCGCGGTGGCTCTGAAGTACGACGCGGAGCGCATGCCGGCCCCGGTCCTGGTCGCCAAGGGGGCCGATTCCATGGCTCAGCGCATCCGCGAGATCGCTAAGGAACACGATGTGCCGATCGTCCAGAACCCGCCGCTGACCCGCGCGCTGTATGACGGCGTCGATCTGGACCAGGAAATTCCCGCCGAACACTACAAGGCGGTGGCCGAAATCATCGGCTACGTCATGCGGCTCAGGGGCAAGTTGCCGCATCGGCCCGGCCTGCCGCCACGCCGCTAGGCACGGCTCCCGGGGGGCGGTGCCTTGCCGTGCCGGGGCAGCCTATGGTTAAGATGGCCGCGACGAATCGGCCATCGTGACGCCATAGAATCGTGACGCCATAGAGGGGACTGTAATGAGGCGTGGTATCAGCCTGCCGGTCGGCGTGCTTGGCGCCCTGGGGGCATGGGCTGCCGCCGGACCCGCTCTGGCGCAATCGGCGGCGACACCACGGTGGCTCGGCGATTTCACCGGTCTCGAGATGATCTTGTACGGCGGCCTTGCGGTTATTGCATTGGCCGTTGCCGCCGCCTTGATCTCCATGATCCGCTTGCGCCGCGCTTTGTGGCTGATGCGGGACATCTTCGATGCCGTGCCGCAGCCGCGCCAAGTGGTCGGCCCGCGCGGCAAAACCATTTTGGCAAACGATGCTTTTCGGCGCGCGTTCCCCGGGACCGACAAACCGATTCCGGCGTTGCTGCTGGCCGAGGTCGCGGGCGACGAGGATGCGCAGGCGCAGATCGATCGCCTGGCCGCCAACGCCCGAAACGGCACGGCCGGATATACCGAGCTGCGCGTGCGTCCCGCCGCGACGCCGGGAGAGCGCTCGGCGCACGACCCCGCCGAATGGCGGCACATCACCGCCTATCCGGTGAGCGGTCGGCCGGGGACGGTCTTTTGGCTGGTCGATGACATCACCCTGCGGCGGCAGATGGAGCAGGTGATCCAGGAGGAGCAGAGTCGTTTCGTCGACCTGTTGGAGCACGCGCCGATCGGCTTCTATTCGGTCGATGGCGACGGGCGGTTCCTATTCGCAAATCAGACCCTTTGCGACTGGCTGGGCCGCAGTCACGAAAGCTTGGAAAGCGGCGTCGTGCACTTGCATGACGTGCTGGCCGAGCCGCCGCCCGACGGGACGCGGCCGTACGATCCTTTCGGCGATGAGTCGGCGTCGCACGGGGAGGTGGCGCTCAAGGATACCGCCGGCCGCATCTTCGAGGTGTCGATCAGCCAGGACGTGGCGTACGGCGAGGATGACCGGGAGGTGCGCACCCGCTCGGTGGTCCGCCATCTGTCGCACGAGCGGGCCATGGCCGAGGCGTTGGAGCGCTCCGTGCAGCGTTTCGAGCGCTTCTTCCTCGAGGCGCCGGTGGGGATCGCGTTGCTCGATGTCGCCGGCCGCTTCACCGAGGCCAATCGCGCCTTCGGCGCCCTGGTCGGGCGGGAGCCGGATTCCCTGGCCGGCAGCTCGCTGCGCGATCTGGTGCCGGCGGAGCAACGCGGCGCCATCGAGGCCACGCTGGGCGGTACGCCCGGCCCTGTCGAGGTGCGGTTCCCCGGCGAGGCCGACAAGGTGTGCACCATGTACGTGACCGGCCTGGCGGATGCCGCAGGGGCGACCGCCGGCTTCATCGCCCATTTCATCGATTCCACCGAACAGAAGAACCTGGAGCTGCAGTTTTCGCAGTCGCAGAAGATGCAGGCGGTCGGTCAACTGGCCGGCGGCATCGCGCACGACTTCAACAATCTGCTGACCGCCATGATCGGCTTTTCCGATCTCCTGCTGCTGCGCCACCGGCCGGGCGACCAATCCTTCGCCGATATCATGCAGATCAAGCAGAATGCCGCCCGTGCCGCCAATCTGGTGCGTCAGCTCCTGGCCTTCTCGCGCCAGCAGAGCCTGCAGCCGCGCCTGCTCAATGTCACCGATATTCTGGCCGAGCTATCGCACCTGTTGCGCCGCCTGATTGGCGAGAACATCGATCTGGACATGAACCACGGCCGCGATCTGGGTAACGTCAAGGCCGACCTGGGCCAGCTCGAGCAGGTCATCATAAATCTGGCGGTGAATGGCCGCGATGCCATGCCCGGCGGCGGCAAGCTGAGCATCCGCACGAGCAACGTCACCGTCGAGCGCGAAAAGAAGGTGCGCGGCGAGGTGATGCCCCCCGGCGACTATGTGCTGATTGAGGTGAGCGACACCGGAACCGGCATCACGCCGGAGAATATGGACCGCATCTTCGATCCCTTCTTCTCCACCAAGGAAGTGGGTGCCGGCACCGGGCTCGGCCTCTCCACCGTCTATGGCATCGTCAAGCAGAGCGGCGGCTTCGTCTTCGTCGACAGCGCGCCGAGCCAAGGCAGCACCTTTTCGATCTATCTGCCGCATCACGCGGGGACGGAGGTTGCCGCCACCGCCGCCGAGAGCGAGGCCCGCCGCGATCTGACCGGCAACGGCACCATCCTCCTGGTCGAGGACGAGGAGGCGGTGCGAGCCTTCAGCGCCCGCGTCCTGCGCAACAAGGGCTACGATGTGCTCGAGGCGGCCTCGGGCGACACCGCCCTGGAGGTCTTCCGCGACCGGGCCGAGGCCATCGATCTGATCGTCACGGATGTGGTCATGCCCCGCATGGACGGCCCGACCCTGGTGCGCCACCTGCGCGAACAGCGCCAGGACCTGAAGGTGATTTTCATTTCCGGCTACACGGAAGATGCCTTCCGCCAGCGCCTGGGCGAGGAAACCGGCATCCACTTCCTCGCCAAGCCCTTCACCCTGAAGCAGCTGGCCGCGAAGGTGAAGGACGTCCTGGGTGCCCCGAGCGCCGCCACCGGCACCTCATCCGCGGCGCCGGAACAGCCTCGCACCGCCGGGCCAACCCACGCGCCGTAGCGGGATATCTCCCGCGGCGAACACCGGCAATAGGGCAACCGGTCCGGGTGACCTCGAATTTGTTCCTTCTATGTTCTAAATTCCGCTTGGCGAGCGAGAACAAATAGGGTACGGTCGCTGCATTGCAGTTGCGCCGCCCCCTATGGGATAAGAGAGAGGTCACGCCATGTCGCGGAACGCTTTACGCTTGGTCGAGAGGGAAAACGTGGACAAACAGAAGGCTTTGGAGGCGGCGCTGGGTCAGATCGAGCGCGCCTTCGGCAAAGGCTCGATCATGCGCCTGGGCGACGACCGGGTGGTGGAGACCGAGGTGGTCCCGAGCGGGTCGCTCGGCCTCGATATCGCGCTCGGCATCGGCGGCTTGCCGCGCGGCCGGGTGGTGGAGGTCTACGGCCCGGAAAGCTCCGGCAAGACGACCCTGGCCCTGCACGTCATCGCCGAGGCGCAAAAGCGGGGCGGCACCTGCGCCTTCATCGACGCCGAGCATGCCCTCGACCCGGCCTATGCCGGCAAGCTGGGGGTGAACGTCGGCGAGCTTCTCATTTCCCAACCGGATACCGGCGAACAGGGCCTCGAGATCGCCGACACCCTGGTCCGTTCCGGGGCCATCGACGTGCTGGTCATCGATTCGGTGGCGGCCCTGGTGCCGCGGGCCGAGTTGGAGGGCGAGATGGGCGACCAATTGCCCGGCCTGCACGCCCGGCTGATGAGCCAGGCCCTGCGCAAGCTGACCAGCTCCATCGCCCGTTCCCGCACCATGGTTCTGTTCATCAACCAGCTGCGCATGAAGATCGGCGTGATGTTCGGCAACCCGGAGACCACCACCGGCGGCAACGCCCTCAAGTTCTATGCCTCGGTCCGCCTGGATATCCGCCGCATCGGGGCCATCAAGGACCGCGATGTGGTGGTCGGCAATCAGACCAAGGTCAAGGTGGTGAAGAACAAGATGGCGCCGCCGTTTCGGGTGGTCGAATTCGACATCATGTACGGCGAGGGCATCTCGAAGACTGGCGAATTGCTGGATCTGGGGGTCCAGGCCGGCATCGTCGAAAAGTCGGGCGCGTGGTTCTCCTTCGACGGCCAGCGCATCGGCCAGGGCCGGGAGAACGCCAAGACTTTCCTTAAAGAGCACCCGGAGGTTGCGGCGACCATCGAGACCAAGGTCCGGGAAAATGCCGGACTGGTCTCCGCCGCCATGCTCGAGGGCGGCAACGAAGAGGACGGCGGCAACGAAGAGGACAGCGCAGCGGCCGAAGCGTAAGGCGGATTCCGCCGCGTGCGGCGTGAGCTCGCGCGGCTGAGAAATTGCCGACTTGCTAATCGGCCGGGGGTGTTACGGCAGCTTTCCCAGGCCGGCGGTGAAGCCCTTTAGGGAGAAGGCGACGGCGACGGGCTGTCCGGCGGCGTCCTCGAAGGTAATTTCGCCGCCGTTGCCCGACTTGAGAGCGGCGAGCAGCGGGTCGGCGAGGATGATCTGCGCCTGGCAGCCTTTGGTCGTGCAGCGCTCGATGGGCAGTTTCTGCGGATCGCTCTGATCGATCTTCAAGAGCAGGCCCGGCGGCAGGCGAATACCCAGGGGCGCAAAGAATATGGCGCCGAGCACATTGTCCTGGCCGAAATGGCCGACAACGACCTGGAGAATTCTCTGGTTGTTTTCGGTCCGGAAGACATCGTGAATGAGAAAGCACGTTTTCGGCTTGTCCGGCTGCACCTTCGTGCATTGCAGGGCCCAGTCCTGAATGCGCTCGATGTCGGGCTCCGCGGGGGCTGGCGCCTGGGTCTGGGTCTGCGTCTGCGTCTGGGCGAGCACGGACGTCCCGAAACCAAATAAGAGGGCGATGGCCAGCAGGCCATTGATCAGGCGAGGGGCCGTCCGTGCCGGGGAATGTCCGCCGGCGCCGGTCCGCCGTCGTAGGTCGGCTTGAGGGTTGAGCATGGCGGGACATTAGACCAGGCGAGCGGTCTCGGCCACCGTGATTTCGCTTATAGGCGGACCCCTGGAATCGGCGCTATCGGCCGGGGCCGATGCCATTTTTCCGGGTCCGGGCAAGGAGCCGGTAATTTCCGGGTTCTGGCATCCGGACCGGTTGCCCGGCATCCTGGCCGTGACTTGGGGAATGGACGGTTGAACGGGGTGGCGTTGGGGTGCCCGCCGTCCGGCCGCTGCTGGACAGCCTAACGACCTCGCGCTACAACGCGTTCACCCTGGTGGCTCTGTGGGTTGCCCGGGATACCGCCCGGTGACTGAGTGAATTGGGCCGGTTTTTTGAAATCTTCTAAGTCCGGCGCCATATGCCGGATGGTGAGATGCCAGGATCACGCCAGGACCAGGTATGAAAGTCAAAGAGGTCGCGACCGGCAACCAGGTGCGCAGCGCCTTTCTGGATTATTTCGCCAAGCACGATCACCAGATCGTGCCGTCGTCGCCGCTTGTCCCACGCAATGATCCGACCCTGCTGTTCACCAACGCCGGCATGGTGCAGTTCAAGAACGTCTTTACCGGTCAGGAAACGCGGCCCTATCAGCGCGCGGTGACGTCGCAGAAATGCGTGCGCGCCGGCGGCAAACACAACGATCTGGAGAACGTCGGCTATACCGCCCGCCACCACACGTTTTTCGAGATGTTGGGCAACTTCTCCTTCGGTGACTATTTCAAGGATGTGGCCATCGAGCTGGCCTGGAAGCTGGTGACCAAGGAGTTCGCCCTGCCGGCGGATCGATTGCTGGTCACGGTCTACGCGGAGGACGACGAGGCGGCGGATCTGTGGCGCAAGATCGCCGGCTTGCCGCAAGACCGCATCCTGCGC
>JAJFGI010000253.1 GCA_021776215.1 Kiloniellaceae bacterium
CATGACGTTGTAGTGCGGCATGACCCGCTCGGCGCCGTAGTAGGTGAGGGTGAGCAGGCTGCCGCCGTTCTTCATCAACGGCACGGCGCGCTGCGACACCGCGGTGAAGGAGTAGCAGGAGATATCCAGGCTGCGCACGAAATTGTCGCGCGAGGTGTTCAGGTACTTGCCCTTCAACTCCTCCTTGTCCGAATAGGCGATGGCGTGCACCAGGAAATCCAGGCCGCCCCATTCCTTGTCCAGGGTGGCGAAGACCGCATCGACGCTGGCATCGTCGGTCACGTCGCAGGGCAGCACGATCTTCGAGCCGACCGAGTCCGCCAGCGGCCGCACGCGCTTCTCCAGCGCCTCGCCCTGGTAGGTGAAGGCCAGCCCCGCACCCTGGGCATGGACGGCCGAGGCAATGCCCCAAGCGATCGAGCGCTCGTTGGCGACACCCATGATCAGGCCGCGTTTGCCGGCCATGAGCGGTCGGGTCTCGGTCATCCAAATCCTCTCGCGTGGTCGCCCCGGAATGGGTCTGCGGCATCCTACACCAAAGCCGAGAGGGGTCAAAGGAGGGGCGGAAAAGCCCCGAGACCCGCTAAAAACGGCCGCTGATGCAAGAATCCTGTCCAAACAATTCTTATCCAGACTCGGCCGGCAATCTGGCATAAGGGAGGGGCGATGAGCGAATCGTCCGTGCACCGTTTTCTGCGCCGCGCCGGGACCTGGCTGCGCCTTCTGTTCAACGCCGGGCAGGTGGGCCGATACCTGGGCTATACCGTCGCCCGATTTCTGGCCGACGGCTGCCCGCGCCAGGCGGCGGGCTTAAGCTATGTGTCGTTGCTGGCGATTGTGCCGTTGATGGCCATCGGCTTGGCGGCGTTCGCCGGCTTCCCGGTTTTTGCCTCGCTGCGGGCCGATGTGCAGGGGATGATCCTGCGGAACGTGTTGCCGGATGTGGAGTTGCAGGTCAGCGACCAGCTCACCGCCTTCATCGAAAACGCCAGCAACATGACCGGCCCCGGATTGATCGGCTTGGCGGTGACCGCGATCCTGCTGCTGTCGAACATCAACGGGGCGTTGAACACCGTCTGGCGGGTCGCCGAGCAGCGGCCGTTCTCTATGCGCGTGATGGTGTACTGGATGCTGCTGACGTTGGGGCCGCTGTTGATCGGCGCCTCGCTGTCGGTTTCGTCGTATGCCTTCGCCGTCATGCAGTGGTTGGACGTGGGCCAAATGACCGAGGTGCGCATCGTCTCCCGGATATTGTCCATGGCCTTGGCGACGCTCGGCTTTGGCTTGATCTATTTTATCGTGCCGAACCGATCGATCCATCCCGGTCATGCCTTGGCCGGCGGCCTGGTGGCGGCGGTGCTGCTCGAAACCCTGAAGGCGTCGTTCGGCCTCTACCTAAGCTTCTTCCCCTCCTACCAGTTGGTCTACGGTGCGGTCTCCACGATTCCCATCTTCCTGGTGTGGATGTACTTGTCGTGGGCCGTCATCCTGTTCGGGGCCGAGGCCGCGGCCGCCTTGCCGGAATGGCGTGCCGCCCGGGCGCGTGGCGCCAGCGAGGTCGGCCCCGGCGCCAACCTCGCTCTCGGCCTCAGCCTGATGGCGCGACTATGGCAAGCGAGCCACACCGGCACCCGCCCCCGCGAACGGGATCTCGGCCGCGGCCTGCCGGCCACCCCGGCGGAGGTGGATGCCGCCCTGGGCGCCCTGCGCCGGGCCGGCTATATCGAGCGCACGCTGCGGGGCCGCTGGGTGTTGGGCCGCGATCTGGATACGGTTACCCTGGCCGATTTGGCCGAGACGCTGGGCCTGAATCCCGACCCCGGCGACGGCTGGCCCCCGGTCGCCCAAGCCGCCGCCGACGCCGTCGCCGCGGCGGCGCGGGGAGAGATGTCGCGCTCACTGACGGAGGTCTTCGCCGCCACCGATGATTTGGGCGACGCGGAGGCCGCAACCCCATGGACGGGAAAGGCGCCCGAAGCGACCGTGCGATAGCGCGGCCCTATACGCGGCCGGGGCCGGTGCTCTCGCTCGCCGCCGCGCATCGCGCCTCGGTTTAAGCGGTGGTTCCGCCATCGATCGGCACCGCCGCGCCGGTCATGTAGCTCGCGTCATCGCTGGCCAGGAAGCGCACGAGCTTGGCGATCTCCTCCGGCCGGCCCATTCTGCCCAGCGGCACCGCCGCGTCGTGTTCGGCCCGGGCCATGGCCGTGTCGAGGCCGCGTTGCGCGATTTCGGCGGCGATCATCGGCGTATCCGTATCTCCCGGACACACGGCGTTGATCCGGACGCCGTCGCGGGCGTGATCCTTCGCCATGGCTCTGGTCATCTGCACGACGGCGCCCTTGCTGACGCAATAGGCGGCGGCGCGCGCGCCGGCCCGCAGTCCCCAATCCGAGGCGACGTTCACGATCGCGCCCCGTGTGCGCTTCAGGTGCGGCAGCGCCGCGCGTGACAATTGAAAGACCGCCGTGACATTGGTCGCCATCGTGTCCGCCCACATCTCATCGGTCGTTTCCTCCGCGGTCCCCCGATAGATCACGCCCGCGTTGTTGACCAGCACGTCCAGCCTGGAAAACGTGTTTAGAGAATGTTCTATGAGCTGATTGCAAAAGGCGCTGTCGCGAACATCGCCGGCGACGAAGTCGCACCGCACACCGGCGTGGCGTACCTCGTTCAGCACCTCCTTGCCGCGCTCTCGGGAGCGACCGGTCAACACAAGATCGGCGCCGCAAGCGGCAAACTCAATGGCGGCGGCGCGACCGATCCCCGAGGTTGCCCCGGTAATCAGGACAACGCGCCCGTGCAAACTCGACTGGTTCATGGGTGCCTCGCTGGAGAGATTGTCGGCGATGGCGGATCGACTCAGGGCCGATCCGCGTCAATCCTCATCGGAACCGGCGGCTTCGGTCGCCTTGCGCAGTTCCGCTTCAAGCTGGCCGCGCGCGTCCTCCGGCAGGATCTTGATTGCGGCGGTCAGGTCGGCCAGCGCCCGGCGCAGACTGTAGACCTGGTCGAGCAGCCGCAGGACCACTGGCATGGCTTCCTCGTTCACGCCCATGTCGCGGCGCAGCTCGGCGATCAGTCGGCACCGGGCAACATCCGTCGAATCGAAAAGGAAATTGCCATCCTCCTCGACCGGCAGGACCCAGTGCTGCTCGATCCAGATGGTCAACTCGGCGGCGCCGACTTCGATCTCGCTGACCACGTCTTCGAATGCCATCAGCATCGGCGGCTCCCTCTCTCCCCCAAGGTCCGTGCCCCCGCCGGCGCCGTACCGCAACTCACGCCATACCCGCCTTGCGCCGGGGATCGTAGCCGTGCTCTGCCGCCCAGCGTTCGACGAAATCCTTCAATTCCGTATCCGGTTTCTCGGGCAGGGTGACCTTCAGGCGCACGTACTGGTCGCCCTTGCCGCCGGTTTTGCGATTTGCGATGCCCTTGCCCTTGAGGCGCAGGGTGCTGCCCGTGTTCGATCCCGGCGGGATCTTCATCGCCACTTTGCCGTGCACCGTGGGCACGTCGACGGTGGCGCCCAGTACCGCCTCTTGCAAGGTGACGGGCAGTTCCAGATGCACGTCGTCGTCCTTGCGGGTGAAGAAGGGGTGCGGCCCGATGTGCACTTCCACATAGGCATCGCCCGGTGGACCGCCATTTGCGCCAGCCATCCCCTGGCCCTTCAGACGCAAGGTCTGCCGGTCGCGGGTGCCGGGTGGAATCGTCATGTTCAGCGACTTGCCATCGGACAGACGGATGCGCTTCTTCGCGCCGGCCGCGGCATCCAGGAAATCGATGGGCGCGGTGTACGAGACGTCGGGGCCGCGCTGTTTGACGGTGCGGCCGCCTTGGCCGGCCCGTCCCGCCCGGCGCCCGAAAAGGTCCGAGAGGATGTCTTCGACATTGACGTCCTGGCCGAACTCGAACGGCTGATATTTGCTGCCACGGCCTCGTCCGGCCTGCTCTTGATAGAAGCCGCCCTGCCAGCCGGTTTGCTGACCGCTGCCGTCGATCTCGCCCTGATCGAATTGTTTGCGTTTCTTGGCGTCGCTCAGGATGGAATAGGCGTGGGAGACTTCTTTGAATTGCTGCTCGATCTTGGCATTACCCGGATTGAGATCGGGGTGCAGCTTCTTGGCGAGCTGCCGATAGGCCCGCTTGATGTCCGCGGCGCTAGCGTCGCGGGCAACGCCCAGAGTCTTGTATGGATCCTTCATGACCGACTAGTTTGGCGCAATCGTGGGCAAAGACAAGGGTGCGCGGGGAGATAGAACTATCCCCCGCGCACCCTGCGTCGTGTGTGGTGGCTGGCGGCGGACCGCTCGCCTACTGAACTTCCCAGGACCCGTCGGGTTTGCGGCAGGCCACCCCGTAGGCTTCTTCGGTCTTGCCGCCGATCGTCACGTGTTGCTGGAACTCGCGGCAGTACTCGCCGGTGTTCGCCGTGCCGTCGCGGACCGGCGTGACGGTGCCACTGTTGCCCGTGTTCGGGTTGTTCCAGGCAATCGTCTGGCCGACCGGGGCGGAGGTGGCTTGGGTATAGGCCTGCTTGGCCTTCTGCTCGTCGACGTCGTCCATGGAGCGACCGATTTCGCTGCCCACCAGGGCGCCGATCAGGACGCCGGCGGCGGTCGCCGCGAGATTGCCCGTGCCGCCGCCGATGGTTGAACCGGCCCAACCGCCGAGAGCGGCGCCACCGAGGCCGCCAACCACCCGCTTGGTGCCAAACTCATCATTCTGGGCGCAGGCCGAGACGCCAAAAGCAATAGCTATGGCGGCGAGTACGATTTTAACTCTCATGGTTATCTGCCTCACTCTCAAGTGGTCGGACGCGCACAATCAATATTGGCAAAACTGGCAAAATTGGCATTTCACAAGTCTTTTACGAGGGAACCAAGAAATTCATCCCCGCCGCAGTATTTACCTAGTGATATCGATGTTTCTTGGCAAGGGCGGGATGGAGTCGTCGAAAAAAACCCGGATTTCCGGGGTTTCTGCCATGGCCCGCCGGCCGGATCGTGCCAATCGCAGCCTTTCCCCTAGGCCGCCGCCGCGATATCGTGCGCTCGCTCGGGCCATGAATGCATCGGAAAGTCGGCGATATTAAGGCGATGTTCGGCAAACCCCCTCCGCAAGACCCTATCGAGGCCTTCCTCTCCTGGCTGGCCGAGGCCGAGGCCCGCGAGCCCCGGGACGCCACGGCCATGACCTTGGCGACGGTCGGCGAGGACGGCATGCCGTCCGCCCGCATGGTTCTGCTCAAGGGCGCCGATGCGCGCGGCTTCGTCTTCTATACCAATCTGGAAAGCCGCAAGGGCCGGCACCTGTTGGCGCACCCCAAGGCGGCGTTGGTCTTTCACTGGAAGTCGCTGAACCGTCAGGTTCGCTTGGAAGGCGAGGTCGAGCCGGTCACGGACGCCGAAGCGGACACCTACTTCGCCTCGCGCCCGCGCGACAGCCGCATCGGTGCCTGGGCCAGCGCCCAGTCGCGACCCCTGGCCGGCCGCTTCGAGTTGGAAAAAAAAGTGGCGGAGTACGCGCTGAAATACGCCGTCGGCGACATACCGCGCCCGCCGTACTGGTCGGGATTCCGGTTGAAGCCACGACAGATCGAGTTCTGGCAGGAAGGAATGTTCCGCCTGCACGACCGGCTCGTCTATTATCGCGACGGCGACTCCTGGCGGACCGAACGGCTCTATCCCTGATTCTTCGCCATCACGCGCGATACCGGAGGCGACCCTGAGCGAACGCGGCGAAGATTTTCCGAGTGTGAATCAAAGTATGCCGTCGGCGGCCTCGGCGCGGCTCATGCGCGCGGCCACCTATGCGTCCGTCGGGGTGGCGGTGATCCTGATCGGTGTCAAGATCGTCGCCTGGTTGCTGACCGATTCGGTCAGCCTGCTGTCGACGTTGATCGACTCGCTGCTCGATCTCGCCGCCTCACTGGTCAATCTGGTGGCGGTTCGCCACGCCCTGACGCCGCCGGACCGCGAGCACCGTTTCGGCCACGGCAAGGCCGAGCCCCTGGCGGCCCTTGGGCAATCGACTTTCATTGCCGGTTCGGCGATCTTCCTGGTGATCGAGGCGATTCGCCGCTTCTATACGCCGCGGGTTGTCGAATATGCCGACGTGGGTATTGGCGTCATGGTTTTCGCCATTGCGGTCACCTTTGCCCTGACTCGCTTCCAGGCGCACGTGGTGCGCAAAACCGGGTCGCTGGCCATCAAGGCCGATTCGCTGCACTACCTTACCGACGTTCTGGTGAACGCCGCCGTTATCGTCGCCCTCCTCCTGACGGCCAAGCTCGGCTGGTTGTACGCGGATCCGGTCATCGGTTTGGCGATTGCCGCTTACATCCTGAAAAGCGCCTGGAGCATCGCCAAGGATGCGTACGACATGCTGATGGACCGCGAGCTGCCGGACGAGGACCGGGCGCGCATCAAGCAGATCTTGCTCGATCACGACCAGGTCATCGCCGTGCATGACCTGCGCACCCGCGCCTCCGGGCCGCTGACGTTTATCCAGGTCCATATCGAGATGGAGGGGACCATGAACCTTTACCGGGCCCACGAAGTGGCCGACAGCGTGGAAGCGCAACTGCGCGAGGCATATCCCGGCGCCGAGGTCATCATCCACCAGGACCCGCATGGCATCGACGAGGACCGCGCCAGCTTCGCGTGAGGGTGCCGCTTTCGCCCGGCGTTGACCCATGTCAATGTCCGGTGGGCGAACGCCTGCCACCCTTCAACCTGGGGTAGGGTCCGCAGCGAATGGAGGAAGCCATGTCTTATGCGGCAATTTTAGCGGTGGTCGACGGTGCGCCGGGAAGCGAAGCGGCGGTGGAAGCCGCCCTGCAGCTCGGCCGTGCCTTCAAGTCGCGGGTCGAGCTGCTGCATGTCGAGGCGGACGTGGAAAACTCGCTGCCGGTGATGGGCGAGGGCATGTCCGGCGCCGCGGTCGAGCAAATCATGCAGACCATGCGGGCGGAAGCCGAGGCCCGCCTGGCCGAGGCTCGGCGCCTCTTCGAGCAGGTTCGCAAGTCCGGCAAATTGCCCGTCGTCGCGCCGGATTCCGAGCCGGCGGCCGGCAAATTCGAGGTCTGCTTTCGCCATGTCACCGGCCGCGCGCCCGAGGAGGTGCTGCACCGCGCCCGGGTGTCGGATCTGACGGTTTTCGGCCGGCCCGGACAGGAGGTCGACGGCGGTGCCTCGCCGGCTTTCGAGGCCGCCCTCTTCGATAGCGGCGCGCCGGTCCTGCTGGTTCCCGCCGCGCCGGTCAAGGAGCTCGGGGCGACGGCGGCGATCGCCTGGGACCGTTCGCGCGAATCGGCGCGCGCGGTCCACGCGGCGCTGCCGATTTTGCGCGGGGCCAAGAAAGTCGTCATTTTGACGGCGCGGGAAACCGCGGGTGGCGCGGAGCCCAGTGAGCTGGTTCGGTATCTGGCCGGACACGGTATCAAGGCCCGCACCTGGGCTTTTACGCCGGGATCGGGCGCGCTGGGACAGGAGATCTTGGCGGAAGCGGTGAAGGCGGAGGCCGGATTGCTGGTCATGGGCGGCTACGGCCACAGCCGCCTGCGCGAGCTGGTCCTCGGCGGCGTGACGCGCAGCGTCCTGTCCGAGGCCGCGATCCCCGTGTTCATGACGCATTGAGCGCCGCACGCTGGTTACCGACCGGTCGCCCTTGCGCTAAGGTGACGGTGGACATCCGCTTGCACCACGGCTCATTCTACGCCATGTCCTAAAGAGATAGGCTTCGGGGACGAGACGCTCCGGGAAGCTGGGAAGGATCGAGGAAATACGCATGACGTTGAGCATCATTCGACTGGAGCTCGCCCGTGATCAGGACTACCCGGACGGGAGTAGCGAGAACGGCTACGAGTTTGTTCTGCCACTCACGCCCGAGGGCCATATCGATACCGAAGCCTGGCGCAAGAACAGGGACCGCTGCCGGGTGCGGCGATTCTGGGAAGATGAGCCGGACGAGCAGGGGCACGTGGTCCATCGTCCCGGCGGGACATGGGTTTTCCATTATGACCTTCGGGGCGACCCGGACGAGGACGAACCCGGTTTCAAGTTCGACAGCCATGTCTTCCACCCGGGCGAATACGTGTCGCTGCGCGAGCAGGACGGCGAGATGCGCACCTTCCGCGTCATCACCGTCAAGCCGGCGCCGGCCCAGTAGGGCGGTGCGCGGGGAGGCAGGGGTATGGGCAAGGACGCGTCGACCGTCATCCTCACCGGGGCCAGCCGCGGCATCGGCCATGCCACCGTCAAGCGCTTCAGCGACGAAGGGTGGCGGATCATCACCTGCTCGCGCGACGACGTGCCGCAGGAATGCAAGCGCGACCCCAATTGGACGCACCATATCACCGCTGATCTGACGCACCCGGACAGCGTCGAGGCGTTCGTGGCCGAGACCATTGGCATCCTCGGCAACAGGCCGGTCAACGCCCTGGTCAACAACGCCGCCGTGTCGCCGAAGACGCCGTTCAAGGAACGGCTCGGTTGCCTGAACGGGGACGTGGCCACGTGGCGCGAAGTATTCGAACTCAATTTCTTCACGCCGCTGATCCTGGCGCGCGGCTTCGCCACCGCGCTGCGCCGGGGGCAGGGCTGTATCGTCAATATCACCTCGATTGCCGGGCACGTGATTCATCCCTTCGCCGGCTCGGCCTATTCCACCTCCAAGGCGGCGCTGTCGGCGCTCACCCGCGAGATGGCGGTGGAGTTCGCCGAGCTGGGCGTGCGCGTCAACGCGGTGGCCCCCGGCGAGATCGAGACCGAGATGATCGGCGAGGAGTACGAGGCCCTGATCCCGCGCATCCCCATGCACCGCCTGGGCCGGCCGGAGGAGGTGGCCTCGGCGGTCTATCAGCTCTGCGCCCCTGATTTCGGCTATGTCACCGGCACCGAGATATTCGTCACCGGCGGCCAGCATTTGTATTGATGGCGCGGCGATGAAATTCCTGGTTCTTCAGCATCTTTCCGTCGAGCACCCCGGCGTCCTGCGTGACTTCTGGAACGGCGCCGGAATTGGTTGGGATGCTGTCGAGCTCGACGAAGGCGAGGCGATACCGTCGAATCTTGGCGACTATGACGCCCTGGTTGCCATGGGCGGCCCGATGGATGTGTGGGAAGAAGACGAACACCCGTGGCTAAAGGCCGAGAAAGCGGCGATCCGTGACTGGGTCGTCGAGCAAGAAAAACCGTTCCTTGGCATTTGCCTTGGCCATCAGCTTTTGGCCGAGGCCATCGGCGGAACCGTTGGGCGCATGACGATTCCCGAGGTCGGTATCAGCCGCATATCGTGCACCGCCGCCGCCCGACAGGATGCAATCATGAGCCATTTGCCGGCGGAATTCGAAAGCCTTCAGTGGCACGGTGCCGAGGTCAAGACGCTTCCCTCCGGCGCCGAAGTTCTGGCAACGAACCAGTACAGCGCCGTTCAAGCGTTTCGGTGGAAAAGCAATGCTTATGGTTTCCAGTACCATGTCGAATTGACCGAGACGACGGTATCGGACTGGGCCGACATTCCCGCCTACAAGGCCTCTTTGGAGCGAGTCATGGGCGCCGCCGCCTGTCCGCGTCTGGATCGGGAAGCGGCTGTCAAACTGCAGGAATTTAATGACGCCGCCCGCAAGCTCAACGACGGCTTCGTCGATCTCGCAGCGCGGCAGTTCGCCTGACACAACCACCTTCGACGACGCAGCCGGCTTGGCAACGGTAGGCGAGGCGGAATGTCTTGAATAACATCACGCTCTATGGCGCCGACTACAGCGTCTATGTCCGCATCGCCCGCATGGTGCTGGAGGAGGCGCGTGTGCCGTACAGGCTTGTCGACGTCGACATCTTCGCGGCCGAGAAGATTCCATCCGACTATCCCGACCGGCACCCGTTCGGCAAGATTCCCGCGCTGGAACACGATGGCTTTCGCCTGTTCGAGACCGATGCCATCGCCGCCTATACGGTCGACCTATCCGGTGACCGGAGTCTGATCCCGGCGACCGCCCGGGACCGGGCAAGGACGATCCAGATCATGCGGATCATGGATCACTACGGCTATCCGAGCCTCGTCTGGGGTGTGTTCGTCGAGGAGGTCGAGCGGCAGCGAACAGGTCAACTCGATAACGCGAAAGTCGAATTGGCGCGCCGGACGCTGACGGTCGTCGATGGCCTCATGGGCGGGCGGTTTCTCGGGGGCGAGCAGCCGACACTCGCGGACCTCTGGGCCTATCCGATGTTCACCTACTTCGGCATGGCGCCCACCGGAAATCGGTTGATCGCCGAATTCCCGAGGTTGGGCGCGTGGAAAGACACGATGAGCGGCCGGCCCTCCGCGCAGGCCACACGCTTTCCCCGCGAACGCAGGGCAGGGCGCGTGGCGCCCGGCGCGGACTAGGTTCTGTACTCATTAAGGCGTCATGCCGGACGCGACTTCCCTCCAAGCCTTTGGCTTGGCGAGGAAAGTCAGTGATCCGGGATCCATGGGCCCGGCAGCGGGATGACGAGGGGCCTGACTATGAGTCCACGACTTAGCCCAGGTCCTTCTGGAGATCGCGGAACCAGGCCAGGCGCTCGCGGGTCTGGGTGATTTCGTGCGCCAGCCAGCGGTTCAAATGCCCGGGGGCGCCGGCGTGGTGGCCATGCAACTCCGTCAGGCGCACCAATTGCCGCTCGCACATCTCGGCCAGCATGTCGGCCTGCAGGTGGCGGTCCTTGGCCACCAGCAGGTGCAGGAAGCGCATTTTCAAGGTGATGATCAGCTTGTTGATGTCGCTGACCGGCGGCCGCACGTTGGAGTTGAGCAGCCGTGTCAGTTCCGCCCGGCCCGCCGTGGTGATGCGCAGGCGGGCATGTTCCGCCAGGCCGCCGCCGTCGGCGGTTTCCACCAGTCCCTCGACCTTCAGGACCTCGATCGGGGCGCCCACCATATCGAGGGACGGGCCGACGACGTGGCCGGTGAAATGACGCACCTCGCCTGCCAGGTCGGCATAGGTCGTCTCGCCGTCCGCCAGGATACCCAATCCCAGCAGGCGGATCGCTTCGCTGGGGATCAGGCTGTTGTCGCGGTACATGGGCCGCACCTCAAGCTGTAGGCGTCGTCCCTAGGCTATGCCGAAGGTTCGTGTCTGTCCAGGTCGGCCGAAACGCCGGAAATCCGCGAATAATGCCGCGACGGCTCAGGCCGCCGCCCGGGCCAGATCGAGCTCGTTCCAGACCTGGGAGACGGCGGCGACCAGGCGGTCGATGTCAGCGTCCGCGTGCAGCGGCGACGGGGTCAGGCGCAGACGCTCGGTCCCGCGCGGGACGGTCGGATAGTTGATCGGCTGCACGTAAATGCTGTGCTGGGCCAGCAGCCGGTCGGTGACCTCGCGGCAGTGCACCGGATCGCCCACCAGCACCGGCACGATATGGCTGGCCGAGGGCATCACCGGCAGGCCGGCGGCGCGCAGCTTGCGCTTGGTGGTGGCGGCCCGCTCCTGATGCCGATCGCGTTCGGCGGTGCTGGCCTTCAGATGGCGGACACTGGCCAGCGCGCCCGCGGCGATCGCCGGCGGCAGGGCGGTGGTGAAGATGAAGCCGGAGGCATAGGAGCGGACGAAATCCACCAGCGCGGCGGAGGCGGCGATATACCCCCCCATCACGCCGAAGGCTTTCGCCAGGGTGCCTTCGATGACGGTCAGGCGGTGCGCCACCCCGTCCCGCTCGGAGACGCCGCCGCCGTTCGGGCCGTAGAGGCCGACGGCGTGCACCTCGTCCAGATAGGTCATGGCGCCGTGGGCCTCGGCCGCGTCGCACAACTCGGCGATGGGGGCGATGTCGCCGTCCATGGAATAGACGGATTCGAAGGCGACGATCTTCGGCCGCCCGGGCGCGATTTCCGCAAGCTGCCGGTCCAGATCCTCCGGGTCGTTGTGGCGGAAGATGCGCTTCTCCGCCCGGCTGTGGCGGATGCCCTCGATCATCGAGGCATGGTTCATGGCATCGGAAAAGACGACGCACCCCGGCAGCTTCGACGCCAGGGTCGCCAGGGTGGCCATGTTCGAGACATAGCCGGACGTGAACAGGAGCGCCGCTTCCTTGCCGTGCAGCGCCGCGAGCTCACGCTCCAGCAGCACATGGTGGTGATTGGTGCCGGCGATGTTGCGGGTGCCCCCGGCGCCGGCGCCGCAGGCCGCCAACGCCTCGTGCATGGCCGCCAGGACCTTGGGGTGCTGGCCCATGCCCAGGTAGTCGTTGCTGCACCAGACCGTGACCTCGCCCACGCCGTCCGGCCCGTGCCGCTTGGCTTGCGGGAAACTCCCGGCGCAGCGTTCCAGATCGGCGAAAATCCGATAGCGGCCTTCCGCGTGGAGCGCCTCGATCGCGTTCCGGAAAATGCCTTCGTAATCCATTTCTCGCTCTCCCAGCCGCCGTCAGCCTCGGTTCGGCGTTCCTCACCCGTAAGTCAATAGAATGCAGCTCACGGTTAACTATCGCCTAATGGCCCGATACACCACCCTGATCTAGGTCAATCTTGTCGCCATCAGGCGACCGAGGCCAGTCCTTCCTTGCCGGCCCAGGCCGCGGTTTCCTCCAGGGCGGTGCCAAATCGCTCCAGCATCGCATCGATCTGCTCGTTGGTGATGATCATGGGCGGACAGAATGCCACGGAATCCACGAGATTCCGGACGATCAGGCCGTGCGCTTGCGCGCGCTGGGTCAAATAGGCGCCGACCTGGCCCGGCGGGTCAAAGACCGTGCGGTCGGCGCGGTCGGCGACCAGTTCGACGGCGGCGATGAGGCCGGTACCGCGGACCTCGCCGACCAGCGGGTGGCCGGCGAAGCGGCGCAGGCCGTCCTGCAGGCGCGGCGCGACCGTCCGGGCGTGGCTGACGAGATCCCGCTCCTCGTAGATCTTCAAGGTCTCCAGGGCGACCGCCGCGGCCACCGGATGGCCGCTGTAGGTAAAGCCGTGGCCCAGAGTCCCGATCTTGGCGCTGTTGTCGGCGATGCCCTGGTAGAGGGCATCCGACAGGAGGACCGCGGAAATCGGCAGATAGGACGAACTGAGGGCCTTGGCAACGACGATCATGTCCGGCTTGATGTCATAGGTTTGGCAGCCGAACATATTGCCGGTGCGCCCAAAGCCGCAGATCACCTCGTCAGCCACGAGCAGTACGTCGTACTTCTTCAGGACCGCCTGGATCTTCTTCCAGTAGGTCTTCGGCGGCACGATGACCCCGCCGGCACCCATGATCGGCTCGCCGATGAAGGCGGCGACCGTGTCCGGGCCCTCGTCCTGGATCATCTGCTCCAGATCGGCGGCCATGCGGGTGGCGAAGTCCTCCTCGCTCTCGCCCGCCTGGCCGAAGCGGTAATGGTGCGGGCAGGAGGTGTGCAGGATATTCTTGATCGGCAGATCGAAATCCCGGTGATTGGCGGGCAGGCCGGTCAGGCTGGCGGCGGCGATGGTCACGCCGTGATAGGCTTTGACGCGGCTGATGATCTTCTTCTTCTCCGGCCGGCCGATGGCGTTGTTGTAGTACCAGATCAGCTTCACCGCCGTGTCGGTCGCTTCCGAGCCGGAGTTGGCGAAAAAGACCTTCGACATCTTCACCGGCGCGATCTGCAACAGCTTTTCCGCCAGATCGATGGTCGGCATCGGCGCCTTGTGGGCAAAGCTGTGGTAGTACGGCAGCTTGCGCATCTGCGCGGCGGCCGCCTGGACCAACCGCTCCTCGCCGAAGCCCAGGGCCGTGGACCACAGGCCGGCCAGACCTTCGATGTATTCGTTGCCGGCATCGTCGTAGACATAGATGCCCTTGCCCTCGGTTATGACCAGCGGGCCGTCGGTTTCGTGCTTGCGGGCGTTGGTGTAGGGGTGCAGATGGCTGGCGATATCGCGGGCAGCAGCCGAGTTCGGCCGTACGCTCATGGCGGTCTCCACAGGGTCAGATGACGGTGTTCAGTTGCCGCCCAGCCTACTCCCGCCGCCCCCGGCTCGGCAAGGTCAGCGGGCGCGGGGTGTCAACGTCAAGCGGCGGCGGTGATGCAGCGGTTGCGTCCCGCTTCCTTGGCCGCATAGAGGGCCTTGTCGGCGCGCGCCAGCATGTCGTCCAGAGTCTCGGCATCGGTTCGGCCGATGATCGGTTGCCACCGAGCCGGAGTTGGCGAAAAAGACCATCGACATCGTCACTGGCCTATTCCCGCCGACCCCGGCTCGGCAAATTGGGTCGTTGCGGCCGATTTATGACTTGCGGCTGACGAACCAGACGTTCATCGGGTCATGCGGCAAGACCGTGCGTTTCGGGGCGGTGAAGCCCGCGGCTCTGAGCATCGAGTCCGCTGTTTCCCAGCCCCACATCGTGCCGAGCCCGTTACCGCCTTGGCCGAGCGAGATCGGCGTGCAGTGCATGCAAGATAGGGCATATAGAAAAGCCGCGAACGGAAAATCGAGATTGTTCTCGACCTTTGCCGAGCCGCCGATGTCTTGCATTATGTGGACTCCGCCCGGCCGCAACGCTCCGTGTAGCCCTTTGAGCAACCCCTGCGGGTCCTTTTGGTCGTGGATCGCATCGAAGCTGGTCGTCAGGTCATAGGCGTTCGGCTCGTCGAAGCCGGTCAGATCCCGCACCGCGAACGTCACATTGGATAACCCGGCTGCCTTGGCGGATCGGTTTGCCAAATCAATGGCGTCCACGCATAGGTCGTAGCCCGTGAAGCGGCTGTTCGGGTAGCGCTCGGCCAGGGCGATGAGGGTGCGTCCGGCACCGCAGCCGGCATCCAGCACGTCGATCCCTTTTTCCAGGCGCCCCGGCAACTCCTCGGCCAGGGGCAGGAGCGTATCGAAAATCTGGGATACGACAGTCTGGGCGCTGTCTTCGGACATGATCCGGTGAAAGCACGGATACTCCTCGTAACGCATCCCGCCGCCCGTTTCGAAACAATCGAGAATCCGGTCCTGGACCGCGCCGGCCATCGGTATGAACTGTGCGTAGACGGCCAGATTGCCCAGTGGTGCCTCGCGGGTCAGACATGCGGAATGCTCCGGTGGAAGCTCATAGGTTTTCCGTGTGGGGTCGTAGTGAACGACCTGGCCCACGACCATCACCGCCAGCCACTCACGTACATAACGCTCCACCAACCCCGCCGCATCGGCGATCTCCTGGGACGTACTCGCCGGCAATCGGGCCATGGTGTCGAACAGGCCGGTTCGGTGCCCGACGGAGAGCATCAAGGTTATGGCGCTGGTGTTGATGGTCTCGCCAATCCGTTCGGCAAAGGCGTTGGCGGCATCGTTGTCGTAGACGAGGTTGGGGGCGGTTGCTTGGGTCATGGTCTCGGGTTCCTGTGTTGGTTGTTCAAGTGCGGCGAACATTTGCAATGACAGCCCGATCCCGTTAAGTGGGTGATGTGCCGAAAGGAAGGCATTCGTGCCAGATCGAGGTAATTTTGAAAGCCAGCCCGGATTCGCCACCCCGCATCTCCCTCTTGGCCCTGCCCGAAAGCTCGGGTTCCGTGCTTTACGGACTCTACGACGTCCTGAGTTCGGTCAATTGGGCCTGGCCGAGCTTGACCGGCGCACCGGCGGCGCACCGCGGCTTCGAGGTACGGATCGTCGCACCCGAGGCGCGGGAATTTCGTTGTTTCGGCGGTGTCCCGGTGGCGCCCCATGCGACCCTGGCCGACGTGGGGCCTCGCGACGTTGTCCTGATCTCGGATCTTGCCATCGACAACAGCACCGACCCGAGCGGGCGCTGGCCCGAAGTTGCGGCATGGCTCAATAAGCACTACGCGCGCGGCGGCATGATCGGGACCGTGTGCACAAGCTCAATTCTTCTGGCGGATACGGGTCTTTTGGATGGCAAGGATGCCACGACGCATTGGGCCTACAAGGCGCTGTTCGAGACCTACTTCCCGGCCGTCAAGCTGCGCCCCGAGCGGATCTTGGTTGTGGCGGATTCCGAGGCGCGTCTCGTGACCACGGGTGGGACGGCCTCGTGGGAGGATCTGTGCCTCTATCTGATCAGCCGGTTTTGCGGCGCCGAGGAAGCGGTCCGGACGGCAAAAGTATATCTGTTCGGAGACCGCAGCGACGGACAGCTACCCTTTGCCACAATGGTCCGGCCACGCGGCCACGGCGATGCTGCGGTCGCCGATTGCCAGGAATGGATTGCCGACCACTACGCGGCGCCTAGCCCTGTCGCGCGGATGGTCGAGCGGTCGCATCTGCCCGAACGCACTTTCAAGCGGCGGTTTAAGGCGGTGACCGGGTTCACCCCGGTGGAATATGTGCAAACGTTGCGCATTGAGGAGGCCAAGCAGCACCTCGAACGCACGACGATGGCAACCGACGACGTTGCCGCCGCGGTGGGTTACGAGGACCCGGCCTTCTTCCGCCGCCTTTTTCGGCGGCATACGGGTGTAACGCCGGCCCGCTATCGCCAGCGGTGCCAAACCATGCTGGAGTCAGGCATCCGCTAGGTCACCCCTAACGGGTCTTACAAGGTGTGGGGCCTGTCATTTCCGGTAAGTTCCTTGTTTATCGGGGCTTAGGCATATTAGCATGGCACGAACGGTCACCGCGGGCCGGTAACGCCGGTTCGCGGGCAGTTGGCGTTACCGATGTGGCGTCGAAAAAAACAAAGAGAATCAATAACCTGACTGGGAGGATGCAATGCGATTTCGGATGACTCTGTTGGCCGCCGCGGCCACGACGGCCCTGGCCTTCGCGCCGGGCGCGGACGCCAAGACGTTCCGCTACGCCTTTCAAGGCGACGCGCAGTCCCTCGATCCCCATGGTCTGAACGAGACCTTCACCCTTGGTTTTCTCGGCACGGTCTATGAGACCCTCACCGCCTATGACGGCGAGATGAACCTCGTTCCGCAGCTTGCCACGTCCTGGGAAGTGACCTCGCCGACGGTCTGGCGGTTCAACCTCCGCAAGGGCGTGAAATTCCACGACGGCAGTGATTTCACGGCGGACGACGTGATCTTTACGTGGAAACGCATCCTGACCGAGGGGTCGGATCAGAAAGTGCGCGGCGGATTGATCAGCGACGTTCGCAAGGTCGACGATCATACCGTCGATGTCGAGACAGGCACCCCGACGCCGACCTTGGCGCGCGAGCTGACCAATATCTACATCATGGACAAGGAGTGGTCCGAGAAGAACGACGCCGTCGAGGCCGCCAGCCCGAAAACGGCGGGACGGGAAAACGCCTATGCGTCGCAGAACGAGAACGGCACCGGGCCGTTCACGGTGGTCGAGCGCGAGCCCGACGTCAAAACCGTCTTCAAGCGCTTCGAAGGGCACTGGGGCAATCTGGACACCAACGTGACCGAGGTGATCTTTACCCCGATCTCGCAGGATGCCACTCGCGTCGCCGCCCTGATTTCCGGCGAACTCGACCTGGCCTATCCGGTTCCGGTGCAGGATTGGGACCGGATCAATAGCGCCGCCGGCGCCAAGGCGCTGGCCGGTCCGGAGGCGCGGACGATTTTCCTCGGCATGGATCAGTGGCGCGACGAGCTGTTGTATTCGGATGTCAAAGGCAAGAACCCGTTCAAGGACAAGCGCGTCCGTGCAGCCTTCGCGCACGCCATCGATCTGGACGCGATCAAGCAGAAGGTCATGCGCGGGGCGTCGACCCCGACGGGCCTGATGCTGGCGCCGCAGATCGACGGCTACAACAAGGACATGAATAATCCGTACAAGTACGACCCCGAGATGTCCAAGAAGTTGTTGGCCGAGGCCGGCTATGGCGACGGCTTCTCGGTGACCTTGGATTGCCCGAACAACCGCTATGTCAACGACGAGAAAATCTGTCAGGCGGCGGCGGGCATGCTGGCGAAAGTCGGTATCAAGGTCGATGTCTTCGCCCAGCCCAAGTCCAAGTACTTCGCCAAGGTGTCGACGCAGAACGACAACGACACCAGCATGTATCTGCTGGGTTGGACGCCGGGCAGCATGGACGTCTCCAACGTTCTCGACAATCTGATCGTCTGCATGAACAAAGAGACGAATGTGGGTCAGTTCAATTACGGCCGCTACTGCAATCCGAAGATCGATGAAATCGCGGCGAAGGTTCGCGAGGAAACCGATCCGGAGAAGCGCCAGGCCATGGTGGACGACGCCTTCAAGATGTTGCAGGACGACGTTGGCTACCTGCCGCTGCACCAGCAGCCGCTATCATGGGGTGTTCGCGATGGCGTGAAGGTCGCGCAGCGGGCCGACAACGTGCTCGACCTGCGCTCGGTAATCCTGCCATAAGCTAAGGCAGGACGTGTGATTGCGGCCCTCATCTCGCCGGACAAGCGGGGTGAGGGCCGTGATTTTTCCCGATCGAGACCTTTATCGTAGACCCGACATGGGAAGCTTCGTGTCATGATCGCGTTCATCATCCGCCGATTGCTGCAATCGGTCGTGGTGATGCTCATTGTCGGGCTGATCGCCTTCTCGCTGTTTCGGTACGTGGGCAATCCGGTCGACAATCTGGTCGGTCAGGATACGACTCTGGAAGAACGCATCGCATTGACCGAGCGTTTGGGCCTGAACGACCCGTTCTTTGTTCAATTCGGTCGCTTCGTGCTCAACGCCGTGCAAGGCGATTTCGGCATGTCTTATCGCCATCGCCGGCCGGTCGAGAATTTGATCGCCGAGCGCCTGCCGGCGACCTTGGAACTTAGCGCCGTTGCCGCCCTCATGGCGTTGCTGATCGGCATACCCATGGGGGTCTACACCGGGCTCCGCCGGGACGGCGTGCTCTCGAAGCTGTTCATGGCCATATCCTTGATCGGGGTGTCGTTGCCGACGTTTCTGATCGGCATCCTGCTGATTCTTCTCTTCGGTGTCATTCTCCGCTGGCTGCCGACGTTCGGCCGCGGCGAAGTGGTGGATATCGGCTGGTGGTCGACGGGCTTGCTCACGGTTTCCGGGATCAAGGCCTTGCTGATGCCGGCCTTTACCTTGGCGCTCTTTCAGATGACCTTGATCATGCGCCTGGTCCGTTCCGAGATGCTCGAGGTGTTGCGGACCGACTACATCAAATTCGCGCGCGCCCGCGGTCTCGCCAATCGGGCGGTCAACTTCGGTCATGCCTTGAAGAATACCCTAGTGCCGGTGATCACCATCACGGGGCTGCAACTGGGGTCGATTATCGCCTTCGCCATCATCACGGAAAGCGTTTTTCAGTGGCCGGGCATGGGTCTGCTGTTCATCCAGGCGATCAGCGAAGTCGATATCCCGGTCATGGCGGCGTATTTGTGCATGATCGCCTTTTTCTTCGTGGTCATTAACCTGATTGTCGATCTGCTCTACTACGCGGTCGATCCGCGTTTGCGCGTCGATGTCGGGACGCGCGGCGGGCACGGGTAGGGGAGTGAACCGGTGAGCCTGCGCGACAGCGCCGTCGATACATATGTCCGCTTCCGCGACAGCGACGTCTACTACAGCTTCCGTCGCTCGCCGTTGACCATGGTCGCGGCGGCGATCACCGTCGTCTTCGTCGCCGGCGCGCTCTTCGCGCCGTGGGTGGCGCCGCATCATCCGTTCGACCTGAGGACGGTCGATCTGCTCGATGCCTTCATGCCGCCGGCTTGGGTCGAGGGCGGCGATCCGCGCTTCCTGCTCGGCACCGACGATCAGGGCCGCGATATGCTCTCGACCATCATGTTCGGCGCCCGCATCTCGCTCGGCGTCGGTTTCGCGTCGGTGGTCTTTGCCATGGGGATCGGCGTCTCTCTCGGGCTGCTCAGCGGCTATGTCGGCGGCACCGTCGATTCGCTCATCATGCGCATCGCCGACATCCAGCTTTCCTTTCCGGCGATCCTGATCGCCCTGCTGATCGACGGCGTCGTCCGGGGAATGCTGCCGCGGGATATGCACGACCAGGTCGCCGTCTATGTGCTGATCTTCGCCATCGGGGTTTCCGGCTGGGTGCAATATGCCCGCACGGTGCGCGGCTCGACCATGGTGGAGAAAAACAAGGAGTACGTGCAGGCGGCGCGGGTCATGGGGGTCGCCCCGTGGCTGATCATGCTGCGCCACGTGCTGCCCAACGCCATGGGCCCGGTCCTGGTGATCGGCACCATCCATCTGGCGGTGGCGATCATCACCGAGGCGACGCTGTCGTTCCTCGGTGTCGGCGTGCCGCCGACCTCGCCGTCTCTCGGGACCTTGATCCGCGTCGGCAACGACTTCCTGTTCTCCGGGGAGTGGTGGATTACCGTCTTTCCCGGCATTGCTTTGGCCGTGCTGGTGCTGGCGGTCAACCTTCTCGGCGACTGGCTGCGCGA
>JAJFGI010000254.1 GCA_021776215.1 Kiloniellaceae bacterium
AGAAGACCCAGCGGCGCTCGGTACGCAGCGAATCCTTGTGCACACCGCCACCGCCCTTGGCGCGGAAATAGCGATTGCCGAACTGGTCGCTGCCGACTTCCTCGCCGCGCAGCCACGTATAAAGCCGGGTCCCGAGCGATACGCCCGCCATTGAATCCTCTGCCATTGCTTCGGCGCGGCGACTATTGCACCTCACCGCAGCACAGTCCAGAGCCCTGGCCAGAGCCCTGGACACCCCGGCATCGCGGCCATATAGAACCGGTATGGCTGACTTCTGGCGCGACTCGGGATACCACCTGCTGCGACGGACCGCGGCCGGACATTTGCAGGTCACGGACGATTTCCTGCGCGCCTATATGCGGCGGCCGGAGGTGCGCCCGGTGGAGGAATCGTGCGCCGCCGAGCGGCAGCTGCACGCGGCGCTGGTGGCCGATCCGCGCTTGCCCGTGCCGGAGTCCCGGCTGGCCACGCTGGCCGATCCGGATGCGCGCGAGAACTATCGCATCGTGCTGGGATTCCGTGACCGCCTGGTCGAAGCCGGCACGGTCGAGGACTGCTATTTGCGCACGTTCCTGTCGCCGCCAGATAAGGCCGCGCCCCCCACGCCGCCGCTGTTCATCGACCAGATGGCCCACGTGATTCTGCGCGCCGTCCTGGACGGCAGCGAGGACGGCCTGCGGGTTCGCGCCGCCGAGTTGCTCTTTCGCGAGCAGAAGGTGACCATCGCCGACGGCGCGGTCATGGCCGCGGATGCCGAAACGGTCGATATGTATGCGACCAGCGGCGGCTTCGGCGCCCTGGGCCAGCTTGTCGTCGAGGCGCAGACGCCACTGCGGACGGTCGAGCTGGACGTGCTCGACGATACCAACGCCGATCTCTATTGGACCCGCGACCAGGGCCACGACACCGTGCTCAATCTGAACTTCGCGGGCAGCGGGCTGGATGCGCTGTGCCGGGTTCTGGAATTGTGGATCCGGCATTTCCTCGACGTCCAAGTCAGCATCCAACCGGTCCAGGAGATCAGCGACGAGCGTTGGGTCTGGCACATCGGCCTGGATGCCGAGGGCAGCCGCATGCTCAACGACCTTTATGAAGGCGTCGAGGTCGACGAGGGACGTCTGGCCCGTCTGCTGGCCCTCTTCCGCCTCGACTTCGCCGACCCCTCGGTGATGCCAGGCGACATCGCCGGACGGCCTGTTTATCTTGCCATGGCCGTCGATACGCAGAGTATCCTGCGGCTCAAACCGCAGAACCTGCTGGTCAATTTGCCGCTGGCCGCGCGTTCCTGAGTCGCCGGCCAGGGGCCGGGCGTGTCACCTCCAGATCTGGTGTTTTGAAAGGGCTCCCTCAACATAATGGGGTGACACCCGCTATATCTTGTGATTTACTACTCATACACTACAAGACCTCGTCAGCGCAGCGTCAGAGAGGGTGCTCGGGCCGTTGCGACGTGGACGAGTCGGGTCATTCTGGGGCAGTGGCCAGGCACGGGCCGCGTGGGACCGGCAGGTACCGGCCGGACAAGTGAATAGGGGGCTAAAGGACTATGCGGATCGCACGCCGTTTTACGGATTCCGGCAAGGACATCTACGACACCATTGAATTTCGCCGGACATCCAGCGAGATCCGCAACCCGGACGGCTCGATCGTCTTCCAGGCCTCCGACATCGAAGTCCCGGCAAGCTGGAGTCAGGTGGCGTGTGACATCCTGGCTCAGAAATATTTCCGCAAGCGCGGCATCCCCAACGAACTCCGCCGGGTCGAGGAAGCCGACGTCCCCGCGTGGCTGTGGCGTTCCGAGTCGAACGACAAGACGGGCGCCGGCGGCGAGCCCTCGACCAGCGGCGAAACCAACGCCCGGCAGGTCTTCGACCGGCTGGCTGGGACCTGGACCTACTGGGGTTGGAAGGGCGGCTATTTCGAAGCCGAAGAAGACGCGCGCGCGTTCTACGACGAGCTGCGCTACACCCTGGCCAAGCAAATGGCGGCACCCAACTCGCCGCAATGGTTCAACACCGGGCTGCACTGGGCCTATGGCATCGACGGGCCGAGCCAGGGCCACTTCTATGTGGATCACCAGACCGGAAAACTGAAGCGGTCCGCAACCGCCTACGAGCGGCCGCAGCCGCACGCCTGCTTCATACAGTCGGTCGGGGATGACCTGGTGAACGAGGGCGGCATCATGGACCTGTGGGTGCGCGAGGCACGCCTGTTCAAGTACGGCTCCGGCACCGGCACCAACTTCTCCAGGCTGCGTGGCGAGGAAGAGCCGTTGTCGGGCGGCGGCAAATCGTCCGGCCTGATGAGCTTCCTGAAGATCGGCGACCGCGCCGCCGGGGCGATCAAGTCGGGCGGCACGACCCGGCGCGCGGCGAAGATGGTTACGGTCGACCTCGATCACCCGGATATCGAGGAGTACGTGAACTGGAAGATGATCGAGGAGCAGAAGGTCGCCGCCCTGGTGGCCGGCTCGCGCCTATGCCAGCGCCATCTCAACGCGGTCATCCAGGCCTGTCATGCCGGCCCCCGCGAAATGCAGGGCCCCGGCGAAAAGAAACGTGACGAGGCGTTCGATCCCAAGCGCAACCCGGTCCTGAAGCAGGCGATCCGTGCCGCACGCAAGTCCGAGGTGCCGGAGAACTACATTCAGCGTGTCATTGAGTTCGCGCGCCAGGGGTACTCGGCCATCGATTTCCGCACCTATGACACGGATTGGGATTCCGAGGCATACCGGACGGCCTCGGGACAGAATTCCAACAACTCGGTGCGTGTCCCCAACGCCTTTATCGAGGCGGTGCTGACCGACGGCGACTGGCAGCTCAACCGGCGTACCGACGGCAAGCCCCACAAGACCCTGCGGGCGCGCGAGTTGTGGGAGCAGATCGCCCTGGCCGCGTGGTCCTGCGCCGATCCGGGCATGCAGTTCGATACCACCATCAACGAGTGGCACACCTGCCCGGCCTCGGGCCGCATCAACGCCTCGAATCCGTGTTCCGAGTACATGTTCCTGGATGACACGGCGTGCAACCTGGCATCCCTCAACCTGATGACCTTCCGCGACGGCGACGGCGGCTTCGACATCGCCGCCTACGAGCATGTGGTGCGGCTGTGGACCATCGTCCTCGAGATCTCGGTGATGATGGCGCAGTTCCCGTCGCGCGAGATCGCCCAAGGCTCGTTTGACTTCCGCACCCTGGGGCTGGGCTACGCCAATCTGGGCGGCCTGCTGATGGCCCTGGGCCTGCCCTACGATTCCGATCGCGGCCGTGCCTATGGCGCCGCCCTGACGGCGATTATGACCGGCACCGCCTATGCGACATCCGCCGAAATGGCCGGCGAGTTGGGCGCTTTCCCCGGCTATGCCAAGAACCGGGAGGCCATGCTGCGGGTCATCCGCAATCATCGCCGCGCTGCCCATGGCGAAGCGGACGGGTACACCGGCCTGTCGGTGAAGCCGGTGCCGCTACAGGCAGACACCTGCCCGGATCGGACCTTGGTCAAGGCCGCCAAGCGGGCCTGGGACAAGGCCCTGGAGCAGGGCGAGGCGCACGGCTATCGCAACGCCCAGGCCACCGTTGTCGCCCCGACCGGCACCATCGGGCTGGTCATGGATTGCGACACCACCGGCATCGAGCCGGATTTCGCCATCGTCAAATTCAAGAAGCTGGCCGGCGGCGGCTATTTCAAGATCATCAACCGCACCGTGCCGGAGGCGTTGCGCACCCTCGGCTACCGCGAGGACGAGATCGAGGAGATCATCCGCTATGCCGTCGGCCACGGCACCCTGCAGGATGCGCCCGGCATCAATCACGCCCGCCTGATCGAAAAGGGCTTCACCAAGGCCGCCCTGGATGCGGTCGAAGCCGGTTTGGCCAGCACCTTCGACATCCGCTACGCCTTCAACAAGTGGACCCTGGGCCGCGACGTCTGTGTCGATGTCCTCGGCCTCGACGAGGCAAAGATGGACGACGTGTCATTCGACATGCTCGCCACGCTCGGCTTTAGCCGGGCCGACATCGAGGCGGCCAATATCCATTGCTGTGGCGCCATGACGTTGGAAGGCGCGCCGGGCCTCCGGCCGGAACATCTGCCGGTCTTCGATTGCGCCACGCCGTGTGGCCGGACCGGCCGCCGTTACCTCTCGGTGGACAGTCACATCCGCATGATGGCGGCGGCGCAGTCGTTCGTCTCTGGCGCCATTTCGAAAACCGTCAACATGCCGAATCACGCGACCGTCGAGGAATGTCAGGACGCCTACCTGCTCTCGTGGCGGCTGGGGCTGAAGGCCAATGCCCTCTATCGGGACGGCTCGAAGCTGTCACAGCCCCTCTCCAGCGGATTGCTGGACGGCGTCGACATGGACGACGAAGAGGAAACGGTGGCCGAAGCCATC
>JAJFGI010000255.1 GCA_021776215.1 Kiloniellaceae bacterium
GTGCGCGCCGCATTGTCGATGCCGAACCGCCGGCACAGCGCGTCGAGACTGGCCTGGCCGCCGGGGAAGCGCCGTCGGGCCATGCTCACCGTGTCCACTGCCCGCGCCACCTCCAAGGGCGGCCGGCCGATGCGCGCCAGCTCGGCGTTCAGGAATTTCACGTCGAACTGAGCGTTGTGGATGATCAGCGGTGCATCGCCGATGAAAGCGAGAAATTCGTCGACCACCTCGGCGAACAGCGGCTGTTGCGCCAGGAACGCATCGTCCAGGCCGTGTACCGCCCGCGCCTCCTCGGGCATCTCCCGTTCCGGATTCACATACCGGCGGAAATGCCGCCCGGTCGGAATATGTTGCGCCAACTCGAGGCACGCCACCTCGACCACCCGGTGACCCGCCTCCGGATCGAGACCGGTGGTTTCCGTATCGAGCACGATCTCACGCATGATGCCTCCGCCGCGTCTGGCGCAGCAGTCTGACGATCGCGGCCAATTGTCGCAAGGTGTGGCGCTTGTCCAAACCGGTTCGCACGACGAAGTCGGCCCGCCGGCGTTTTTCCCGATCCGGCATTTGCCGCGCCTGAATGGCCCGCAGGCGCGCCTTGGTCATATTCGGTCGCGCCAGGACCCGGGCGCGCTGCACGGCCGCCGGCGCGCTGACGACCGCCACCGCATGGCACAGACGCTCGGACCCGGTCTCGAACAGCAGGGGGATATCGAGCACCACGAGCGGCCGGCGGCGCCGCGCTGCTTGCTGCACGAACCGCCGCGCCGCCGCCCGCGCCGCCGGGTGCAGGATGCCCTCCAAGCGGCGCAAGGCCGCGGCATCGCCGAAAACGCGGGCGCCCAGCTTCTTCCGGTCGATGGCCCCATCATTCGCAACCCCGGGAAACGCCGACGCGACGGCGGCAACCGCGGCCCCACCCGGGCCAAGCAAGGCATGCACGGCCGCGTCCGCGTCGTGCACGGGCAACCCGAGCCGGCGCAGCAAGTGCCCGGCCGTGGTCTTGCCCATGCCGATGGACCCGGTCAGGCCAAGCACCAGCGGCGGCGCCCGCCGCCGCGATCGGCGACGGCCCCTCACGATTTCACTGCGTCCCGGTCACCCGAGCCCGGATCGGCGGTACCCGGGGCGGCGAGCACGAAGTCGCGTAGCTCGGGCGTGACCGCCGGCGATACCCCGAACCAGGCGGCGAAGCCGGGCCGGGCCTGGTGCAGCAGCATCCCCAATCCGTCGACGACCCGGTTGTCCCGCGCCCGCGCCGCGGCCAGCAGCGGCGTCTCCAACGGCACGTAGACCAGATCGGTGACCACGGCCGCGGCCGGCAACCGCGCCAGGTCGAGGTCCAGCGGCGCCTGTCCGCGCATGCCCAGGCTGGTGGCGTTGACCAACACCGCCGCCTCCGCCAGCGCCGCCTCGCGGTCTGCCCACGGCACGGTGACAATCGGTCCGCCGATCTCCCGGCACAGGGTTTGCGCCCGCTCGGCGCTTCGGTAGCAGACGCGCACCTCCGGCACGCCCGAATCCGTCAACGCCGCGACGACCGCGCGCGCCGCGCCACCGGCGCCGAGGACCACCGCCGGGCCCACCGCCGGCTGCCAATCCGGCGCCCCGGCGCGCATGTTTTCGACAAAGCCGAAGGCGTCGCTGTTGCTGCCGTGCAGGCGATCCTCCGTGAAGACCACCGTGTTGACGGCGCCGATGCGCCGGGCCACCGCGTCCACCGCGTCGCAGACGCTCAGCGCCGCCTGCTTATGCGGCACCGTGACATTGACGCCGCGAAAGCCGATCTGCGCCAGCGACCGGATCGCCTCGGGAAACACCTCCGGGCGCACCGGCAACGGCACGTACGCGCCATCGATGCGGTACTGGCGCAACCAGAAACCGTGCACGCGCGGCGACAGCGAATGAGCCACCGGCCAACCCATGACGCCGGCAATCCTGCCTTGGCCGGACGGAATCATCTCGGCAGCACTCCATGCCCGCGCAAATTCTCCAGCACCGGCAGAAGGGGCAGGCCGAGGATGGTGAAAAAATCTCCCTCGATACGCGCGAACAGCTGCGCGCCCAGATCTTCCAATCGATAGGCGCCGACCGCGCCCAGCACCTCATCGCCGGCGGCCGCCAGGTATCCGGCGATGAACGCATCGCCGAATGGCCGCATGGTCAGGTGCGCCGCCTCGTTGTGATGCCATAGGCGGTGGCCACCGCGCATGACGCAGACACTGGTCGCCAGGGTATGGCGTTTGCCCGACAGCGCGTGCAAATGCGCGGCGGCCGTGGCCCGATCGCCCGGTTTGTCGAACCACCGGCCGTCGCAGTCGAGGATCTGATCGGCCCCGATCACCAGGGCCGTCCCGTGTTTGGCCGAGATTCTGGCCGCCTTCAGCTCGGCCAACGTCTCGGCCGCTTGGGCGGCACTTGCCGAGTCCGCGCGCAAGGCGGCCTTGACGCCGTCTTCATCGACGTGAGCCGGTTCGACAGTCACGGGCACCCCGGCCCCGCGCAACATTTCCTGTCGGGTCCGGCTGGCCGAGGCGAGGATGACCGTGCTCTCCCGCGCGCCGCTCTCGCTCATGGCTCGCCGGTGCCCCGATGGCGAGCGTAGAGGCTCATCACGGTCGCTGCGGTTTCCACGATCGAGCGCCG
>JAJFGI010000256.1 GCA_021776215.1 Kiloniellaceae bacterium
CGGGTGCTCGAGGTGCAGGATGCTGTCCGCATCCATGTCGAAGGTTAGCGCGACCGCGCACTTGGCGCCGTCGGGCCAGGGGACGGGGTTCCGGATCATGGCTCGGCTCCTTGCTGAGGTTGGCTCGTCGTTTTGGGCATCTTGGCGGTCTCTGTCGGCTCTCGGTCAGCCCCCCAGGGGCGGTCGGCGTTGCGGCTGATGGCCCACGTCGACGGCGAGGCCGGTGCAGCGGTCGTAGACCCGGCGCACGTAGGGTTCGACCCTGTCGGCACCGGCCTGCATGGCGGGGAAATAGTCGCGGCGGAAACGCTCGGCGGTCTCGGCCACCTCGGCCTTCAGCACCGCTTCGTCGAGGCTTTCGATCACCCGGTCGCGCATGACCACGCGGCCGTCGATGATCGAGGTGCGCACGCATTCCGAGGTCGCCGAGAAGGCGAGCTGACGGATCGGGTCGTGCAACGGAATGAAGCCCCAGGCGTCGCGGTCGAGCAGGATCACGTCGGCCTTCTTGCCCGCCTCCAGGCTGCCGATCTGGTCTTGCAGCCCGGTCGAGCGCGCGCCGCCGAGGGTCACCATACGGAACACCTCGGCCGCCGAGATCCAGTCGTCGGGGTCGTGGCTGCCGATCTTGTGCAGGAGGCTGCCGGCGCGAAACGCCTCGATGATGTCGCCGGTGTCGCTGGTCGCGGTGCCGTCGGTGCCCAATGCCACGTTGACGCCGGCGGCCTGGAGCGCCCGCACCGGGCAGACGCCGCTGCCCAGCTTCATGTTGGACAGGGGGTTGTGGGTGATCGAGCAGCCGCGCGCGCCAAGCAGCTCGATGTCATGCCCGGTAAGCCAGATGGCGTGGTTCATGGTGAAGCGCGGGGTCAGCATGCCCACGTCGTCCAGGTACTCGACCAGGGTCTTGCCGTAGAACACCTGGCCGGTGACCGCCTGAGTCTTGGTCTCGAGCACGTGGGTGTGGACCGGCAGGTTGTGCCGCGCCGAGATGTCGACCGCGGCGCGCAACAGCTCCTCGGAGCAGCGCTGCGGGCCCGAGGGTGCCGGGATGATGGTGAGCCGGCCGGCGTGACCCTGCCAGGCCTCGTGGTGGCGCTGGAACAGCGCCACCTGCTCGGCCGCCTTGACCGGTGGCAGCGCGTCGAGCTCGGCGGCCAGGTCGGCGGGCACGATCTCGCGCAGATACGGCAGGCAGTCGAGGAACGGCCGGTCCCACATCGCGACCGTCACCACCGCGCGCAGGCCGGCGTCCATATAGGCCTTGGCGCCGCCGTCGACCGCTACCGGCGTGACCGCGACGTCCAGCAGGTCGTCCTGGACCGTGGTGACGCCACTGCGGATCGACTCCATGGCGCAGACCATGGTGCGCAGGTAGTGCTCCCGTTCCGTGAGCACGGGCATGCCGAAGGGCGGATAGCTCCGCAACAGCCAAAGCTCGAGCGGGAGGTTGTCGTAGGCGCCCTGCTCGAAGCTCTCGTTGGAGTGCATGTGGGCATTGACCAGGCCCGGCATGACGATGGCGCGGTCCGCCGGGATCACCTCCACATGATCCGCGAACGCGCCTGCGGGCGCGTCGGCCTGCGGCCCGACCCAAGCGATTCGATCGCCCTCGATCAGCACGCCGCCCGGATCGAAGGTGGTTCCGGCCGTGTCGCCGGTCACGATCAGGCCGTTTCGGATGAATATCGCCATGACGTCGCCTTGGTTTCGACCTTCGCGCCGACGGGGATCAGCTCAACACTTGATAGTGAGCCTCCGTCGGATCGCGGAGCTCTCCATTGATCGGCAGGATGTCCTGCGGGCAGGCCGACATGGCGACGACGCAATCCATGCGCGCGCGAAGTATTACGTAGTCGCCGGGCTTGGATTGGGGAACACCCCAGTCGGTCCCGCCCTCCCGGTTCACCGGGATGTTCATCCACATGTTCAGGGGGCTCGGGCACTCGGACGGCTTCAGGCCCAGTTGCCGCATGGCCGCGAAAAGATTGTCGGTGCAGTTGTCGTGATAGTCGGTGCAGTTCAGCAGGCCATAGCGATAGTCGTCGCACGCCGCCATGAGGGTGTCGTGGATGCCCGGCGAGGTGTCCTCCTCAAAGAAAAGGATCGGCCGCCGCCGGTTGGTGACCAGCTCGTCGCCCGCGTGCGGAAAGATCCGCAGGATGGTCGGCCGGAGATGTTCCATGGACATGAACTCGCCCAGGTCCTCGGCGCTGAACGCCCAGGTATCCACCACCTGTTGGCCGTGGGTGTTGATGATCTTGATGGCATTGCCCTTGTTGAGACGCACCGCGCGCCCGTGGCGGGCGGGAATGGTTTGCAGGTCGCTTTCACCGGTCATCGATTCCTCCTTTGTTGAAATGGCGGGCTTCGTTGAAATGGCGGGGCCGCCCGTGGTCTTGGGGTCTCATGACGTGAGTCGCAGGCTCGCCGGCACCAGGTCGAGGAACCGGCCGCCGCGAACCAGGTCCTTGATCGCGGCCAGATCCGGCGCGAAGAAGCGGTCGGTATCATAGGCCGGGACGCGCTCGCGCACGGCGGCGACGGCGGCCTCCAGCGGCTTGCTCGACCGGGCCGGGCGGCGAAATTCCAGGCCCTGGCAGGCGGCCAGCAACTCGATGGCGGCGATGGCGGCGGCGTTGTCGGCCATTTCCTCGAGGCGATAGGCCGCGCGGGCGGACATGCTGACGAAATCCTCGTGGTTCGCGGTGGTCGGAATGCTGTCGGCGGTGGCCGGAAAGGCAAGCCCCTTGTTTTCGCTGGCCAGGGCCGCCGCCGTGACCTGGGCCACCATGAAACCGGAATCGAGACCGCCGCCGCGGACCAGAAAGGGCGGCAGGAGGCTATGGTTGGCGTCGGTCAGCATCGCCACCCGCCGCTCGGCCATGGCGCCGATTTCGCTGAGGGCAAGGGCGATGGAATCGGACGCGAGACCGACCGGCTCGGCGTGGAAATTGCCGCCGTAGAGAATGTCGCCATCCTCGGCGAAGACCAGCGGGTTGTCGGTGGCTGCGTTGACCTCGCGGGCGATGATCTCGGCCCCATGGCGGAAGTGGTCGAGGCAGGCACCCATCACCTGGGGCTGGCAGCGCAAGCAGTAAGGGTCCTGCAAGCGGCCCTCGCGCGCCGCCACGTCGCGCAGGTCGCTGCCCGCCAGGAGGGTGCACAGGGCGGCCGCCACATCCACTTGCCCGCGTTGGCCTCGGGCTTGGTGAATCCGCGGATCGAAAGCCATATGCTGACCGAGCGCCGCCTCGACGCTGAGCGCCCCGGCGACGATCGTCGCGGCGAACACCGCCTCCACCGCGAACAAACCGGCGACCGCCAGCGCCGTCGACATCTGGGTCCCGTTGACCATGGCGAGCCCTTCCTTGGGCGCCAGGCGGAACGGCACCAGACCGGTGCGGGCCAACCCCTCGCGCGCCGTCAAGGTTTCTCCCTCCAGACGCACGTCGCCCTCGCCGATCAGCGCGACCGCGAGATGAGCGAGGGGCGCGAGATCGCCGGAGGCGCCGACCGACCCCTTCGCCGGGATGAGGGGAACGACTTTCGCATTGTAGAGCGCCAGCAGGGCGTCGACGAGTTCCCGGCGCACCCCCGAGCGGCCGCCGGCCAAGGTATTGATCTTGAGGCAGAGGATCAGGCGCACGACGGCATCCGGCAGGGGCGGACCCGTGCCCGCCGCGTTGGACAGCACCAGCCGCCGCTGCAGCTCCGCCAGATCGTCCTTGGCGATCGATGTGTTCGAGAGGGAGCCGAAGCCGGTGTTGACCCCGTAAGTGGTTTTGCCCTCCTCGATCACCGTGTCGATCAGCCGACGGCCGGCCGCGATTCCGCCGTCGCTGTCTGCCGCGAGGACCAGCCGGAGGTCATCCGCGGCCAGCCGCCTGAGGTCGGAAAGGCCAAGCCGGCCAGGGTGAAGTGCAAATGTCTTACGCATGTTCTCTTTTTGACGCCGACACCGTGCCGGCCGTTACTTTCCTTCCCGTTCGTAGGGTATGCCGACGGCGCCGGGCGGTGTCGGCTTGCCCACCAGCCCGACGAGCGCCAGGATCGAGACCGCATAGGGCAGGATGATGAACGCCTGGTATGGCACCTCCGGGTTGGCGAACTGCAGGCGCAACTGCAAGGCATCGAAGAACCCGAAAAGCAGACACGCAAACAACGCACCCACCGGATTCCATCGCCCCAGGATGATGGCCGCCAGGGCGATGAAGCCTTTGCCGGCGCTCATGTGTTCGGAAAACAGGTAGACCTGGGCCAAGACCAGGTAGCAGCCGCCGAGACCGGCCAGCGCGCCGCTGCCGAGCACACACAGATAGCGAACCTTGGCGACGGAAATTCCCGCCGTATCCGCGGCGCGCGGATTCTCGCCGACGGCGCGGATGTTGAGGCCCCAGGGTGTCCGGAACAGCAGAATGAAAAGCAACGGAACCGTCACATACATCAGGTAGACCAAGGCATCCTGATTGAACAGAACGGGTCCGAGGATGGGGATGGCCACGAGCCCCGGCAGGGCAAAAGCCTTGTAGCCGGGCAAGGTCATGGTGTTCGCCTGGCCGCTGAAGACGATCCGGGAGAGGAAGGCCGTGATGCCGATGGAAAAGATATTTATGGCGATGCCGGCGACGATCTGCGTCACCCCAACGGAGATGGCAAGCACGGCGAGGATCATCGCCGTCAACGCACCGGTGAAGATCCCGCTGACAAGCCCGACGAGCGGCGACCCTGTGAAGAAGGTGCCGGCGGCGGCGCCGAAGGCGCCGGCCAGCATCATGCCTTCGAGGCCGATGTTATAGACGCCGCTGCGCTCCGCCAACACGCCGCCCAGGGCGGCGAACACGATCGGCACCGAGAGCCGCAGCGAGGTGGCGAGGAAATCGGCCAACATAGTCGGGTCGAGAAAGACCTCCATCATGGCTGCTGCTCCTCAATTCTCTTGCTCTTGCTCTCGCTGTAAAGGGCGGCGCCAATCTCCTGGCGTCGGCGCATGATGCCGGCAAGGGTGCTCTTCTCGAAGCGGAACGCGACGCTCGCCGCGACGAAGATGATGACCAGACCCTGGATCGCCTCGACGACCGTCGTCGGCACGCCCACCGCCCGCTGCATGATGTTGGCGCCGCTTCGCAGCCCGGCAAGGAACAGCGCCGCCACCGTCACCAGCAGCGGATTCGCATCGGCGAGCAGGGCGACGACAATACCGTCGAACCCATAGCCGGCGCTGAACATGTGGAACAGCCGGTATTTCAGCCCCAGCACCTCGTACGCCCCGGCGAGTCCCGCCAGCGCGCCACCGAAGGCCAGCGACATCATGACGTACCGTTTCACGGACATGCCGGCATACCGCGCCGCGGCCGGATTCTGCCCGACGGTCGCCATCGACAGGCCCAACGATGTGCGCCGAAACATGACAAACAGCATAATCGCCAGCAGGATGCCGATGGCGACGCCGAGATGGGCATCCGTTCCCGGCAAAACGTGGGGCAGCCAGAGGGGTTCGCGAATCTCGTCGGAATATGGGTAGGGCGCCCCTTCCGCCAGCATCGGCCCGCTGACGAAGTAGCTGACCAGGTTGATGCCGATGTAGTTCATCAGCAGGGTCACGATGACCTCGTTGATTCCATGGTAGGCCTTGAGGTACCCCGGCAGCAGGGCCCAAAGTCCCCCGCCGATGGCGCCGGCGATGGATGCAATGATGATGTGCAGCCATCCCGGCATCTCGGGCAGATAAAGCGCGGCAAAGGTGGCGAACAGGGCGCCGAGATAGATCTGTCCCTCGGCCCCGATGTTGAACAAACCGGCCCGCAGGGGCAGCGCAACGGCCAGGCCGGCGAGCAACATCGGCGACATCTTCACGAGCGTCGTGGCGAACCCGTGATATTCGAGGAAGGCGCCGCTGAAGAGCGCCGAGTAAGCCTCGATGGGATCCGACCCGCCGAGCCAGATGAGGCCCGAGCCGACCAGGAGCGCCGCAAGGACGGCCCATACGCCCTTCAGCAGATATGCCGCGCGCAGGAGGCCGAGCATCACGCCACCTCCCGGCTCGCCCCGGCCATCAGGATGCCGAGACGCTCCGGCGTCGCCTCCCGCGGCGTGAGAATCCCGGTGATGCGGCCGCGCGACATGACCGCGATGCGGTCGCACACCGCCATGATATGTTCCAGCTCGGTCGATATGTAGAGGATGGCGACACCCTTTTCGCGCTGTTCGAGAAGGGTTTTCTGGACGAATTCGATGGCGCCGACATCGAGCCCCTTGCAGGGTTGGGCGACGATCAGGATTGCCGGGTCATCCTCGATCTCCCGGGCCAGGATCAATTTCTGCTGATTGCCGCCGGACAGCAGCCGGGCATTCTGGTCGATATCGCGCAGCCGCACGTCGTAGCGCTTGACGAGCCGTTCGGCGTTGGACTTGATCGCGGCGAAATTGAGAAAGCCCCACCGTGCGAACGGCCGCCGCCAGAAGCTGCGCAGCATGAGATTGACGGCGACGCTCTGATCCAGATCGAGGCCGACGCGGTGACGGTCCTCGGGGACGTACCCCATCTTCATCCGGTGCTTACGCTCGGTCACCGAGGTATCCGCGATGTCTGTGCCCGAGACCCGGATGGTGCCGGCTTGATGGGGCCGGAGGCCGGCGATGACCTCGGCGAGCTCGGCCTGCCCGTTGCCGTCGACCCCCGCGATGCCGAGAATTTCACCCGCCCGGACGGCAAAGGAGACATCGTCGACGGCGTCGATGCCGCGGTCGCCTTTCGCCTTCAGGCCCTCGACGTCGAGAATCACGGGTCCGAAATGGCTGGCGCTCCGGGAGATGTCGAAGACGACATCGCGGCCGACCATGAGTCGCGCCAGCTCGCGGGCGTCGGTGGCGGCGGTCTTCAGGGTTGCGGTGACCCGGCCGCCCCGCATCACCGTGACCTCGTCGGCGATATCCATCACCTCTTCCAGCTTGTGGGTGATGAACAGGATGGTCTTGCCGGCCTCCTTCAAGCGGCGCAGCACGTCGAAGAAGGGCCCGGTTTCGCTGGGCGTGAGGACACTGGTGGGCTCGTCGAAAATGAGGATTTCCACGTTGCGGTACAACAGCTTGAGAATTTCGACCTGCTGCTGCCGGCCCATGGGCATTTTCCAGACCGGCTGCGACGGGTCGACGTCGAAGCCGAACGACGCGCTCAGCTCGGCGATGCGCTTGCCGTGGCCGGCCAGGTCGAGGGACGCGCGACCATGGCGCAGGCCGAGAATGACGTTTTCGGTCACGCTCAGGGGGCCGACCAGCATGAAATGCTGATGCACCATGCCGATGCCGTGTTCCAGGGCGGACCGGGGGTTTTCGATCTCGACTTCCTGGCCGTCGATGAGAATCCGACCCTCGTCCGGACGGTAGAGTCCATAGAGCACATTCATGAGGGTCGACTTGCCGGCACCATTTTCGCCGAGAACCGCATGCACGGCGCCCTTGTGGATGCGCAGCGTGACGGCGTCGTTGGCCTTAAGGTTGCCGAACGTCTTGGTGACCCGGTCGACGACCAAGTGGTGTCCCATCCTGCGTACCGTTCGGTGGTTGCACCCGGGAAGGTGGGAAGGATCGTGGAACCCCCGAGTCCGCCGGGGGTTCCACGCGCTGATCCTTAGGGCTGGAGAGTGCCGGCCTTCATCTGGGCCACCAAGTCCTCGACCTCGGCCTTTAGGTCGGCTGGAATGGCCGAATGGTACGTGCCGAGCCGCGCGGCGGCGGGCGTGTTCACATCCATCTTGTAGTTCTTGCCCTCGAGCTTGCCTTCTTTGGCGTCACGCAGGACCTCGACCATCGCCGCCTTGATATCCAGGATCGCCGACTGCAAGACCGTATCCGGCCAGTCCGTGATCGCATCGTAATACAGATAGAATCCCCAGACGCCCTTCTCCTTGGCCGCCTGCAGGCTGCCCACGGCGGCATTGTCCATGGTCGGGAACACGACGTCCGCGCCTTGGCTGATCTGATTCAACGCCGCTTCCTTGCCCTTGGCGATATCGTCCCAATCGTTGGTCCAGGCGATCAGCACCTGGCCATCGGGTCGCACCTGCTTGAAGCCTTCCTCGTATCCCGCCACCAGGTCGGTCGAGAATTTGATCTTCTGGGCGCCGATGAAACCGACCTTGCCGCTTTTCGACATCTTGCCGGCGATATGGCCGAGAAGATAGCCGAACTGCTTGTAATAGAAGTCCAGCGTGGCGACGTTCTTACCGGGCTCGGTGCCGTTGTGGACGACGAACATGGTGTCCGGAAAATTGCGCGCCGCCCGGTTGGCGGCTTCCTGGAACTCGCCGCCGTGGCCGATGACCACGTTGTAGCCGCGACGGGCGTAATCGGCCATGGCCTCGGCCTGGTCCGGCTGGGCGACCTTTTCGCTATAGGCAACCTCGATGTCCAGCTCCTTCTTGGCGTTCATCAGACCCTCGTAGCCGGCCTGGTTCCAGGACTGGTCGGTGATGTTTCCCGGCATCACGATGGCCACCTTGAACGGCTCGGCCAGGACCGGCGCGGCCAGCATGACCGACGCGACCGCCAAGGCCGCAAAACTCAAAAAGACTCTTCTGAATACGCTCATTTTTTCCTCCCTGATCGATTGTCGACTTTACGCGTCCGTGAACGCATGTGCTGCGCTGTTGAGCTTATCGTGCTCATTCGAGTGCGACGTCTCCCGGAATTTCGGGAATTATCCAGTATCGCGCCAACCAAGGAGTTGGCGCCAGCCGCCCTTCAGTAACCTCCAGCGAAAATCATGGCCCAGGAGGTTGCTTTCGGTATATATATTATAAATGAAGATTAGTTCATAAAAATAACAAGTAAGGGGAGTCTGATGCTGCGCGAAGCGCCACAACTCGACAACGTCGACACGAATTTGCTCAGGGTGTTTTGCACGGTGGTCGAGTGCGGCGGGTTCACGCCGGCCCAAGCGGAGCTCAACATCAGTGCGTCCGCGCTGAGCACCAAGATGGCGGCGCTGGAAACCCGCTTGGGCATGCGCCTGTGCCAACGCGGCCGGATTGGATTTCGGCTTACCGACAAGGGGAAGTGCGTCTATGCCGCCGTACAGCAACTATTCTCGGCACACGATGACTTTCAGGCAGAAATCGGAACGCTGCGCGGCAAGCTTCTCGGCAGCCTGCACATCGGCGTCATGGACAACACGGTCACCAACCCGAAGGCGCGCATTCATCAGGCCATCGCCCGCTTCATGCGCCGCGACCACGCGGTCCATATCACGCTGAATACCTCCGTGCCGGCAATGCTGGAACGCGGGCTGCTCGATGGCAAGCTGCACGTCGGCGTCTCCGCATATTACCACCACGTCCCCGGCCTCCATTACGAGCGGCTGTTCAGCGAGCAACAGACGCTCTATTGCGGTGCCAACCATCCGTTGTTTTCCCTTGTACCGGATCGCGTCACGCTCAAGGAAATCTCGACCGCGAAGTATGTCGCCCGCGGCTACATGGGGCGCCGCGCCGGCAAGCCGACCGTCCCGATGAACACGGCGGCCACCTCTTACGACATGGAGTCCATCGCGCGGTTCATCCTATCCGGGCATTTCATCGGCTACCTGCCGGCCCACTATGCCGCCTCCTGGGTCGAACGCGGCGAGATGCGGCCAATCTGGCCGGATCGGCTGAACTACGACTCGGTTTTCGAAGTCGCCACACGAAAAGGCACGCCTAAGATCGGTATTGTCGAGGCGTTCCTGGAGGACCTGAAGCGCGAAACGCGCGGCCCTGCCTTGACCGCGCCCAAGGCGCGCCGGAAAGATAACGGCGCAACGGCGGCGGCGAGCGCCGATTGAGCGACGAAACAGGGAGTCTAAACCGTCATGGACAAGCAAGTCGAGCAGCCGCCGTCAGGAATCGTCGAGCGCGATCCCATGGTCCAGCCGCGCTATGCGGAGATCGCCACCTTCATGCGCGCGCCCTTGGTCCGTGATCCGTCCGAGGTGGATATCGCCCTTGTCGGCGTGCCGTTCGACGGCGGCGTGACCAACCGCCCCGGCGCCCGCCATGGGCCGCGCGAGATGCGCAACATGTCGACCCTGATGAGATCAATTCATCACGTCACCAAGGTCAACCCCTACGATCTGTGCCGGGTCGGCGACCTGGGCGACGTGGCGTTCCCGCGCGTCTACGAGCTTGAGCAGTGTTTGGACGACATCGCCGAATTCTATGGGCGCGTGCATGCTGCCGGTGCCGTGCCCCTGAGCGCCGGCGGTGACCACACCATCACCCTGCCGATCTTTCGCGCCATTGCCGCCAAGCGGCCAATCGGCATGGTCCATATCGACGCCCATACCGATACCTGGGACGAGTTCGCCGGGTCCAAGTACATGCACGGCACGCCGTTTCGCCGCGCCGTCGAGGAGGGCCTGCTCGACCCCAAGCGGACGATCCAGATCGGCATTCGCGGCGCCCAGAACTCGGACGAGGGCTGGACCTTCTCCCTCGAGTCCGGCATGCGCGTCGTGTTCATGGAGGAGTTCACCAAGCTCGGCGTGGATGCGGCCATCGCCGAGGCGCGCCGGGTGGTCGGCGGCGGGCCGACCTATGTCAGCTTCGACGTCGACGGCCTCGACCCGGTCTACGCGCCGGGCACCGGCACGCCGGAAATCGGCGGACTGACCACGATCGAGGCGCAGGCGCTGCTGCGCGGCCTGCGCGGCCTCGATCTGGTCGGCGGCGACGTGGTCGAGGTGGCGCCGCCCTTCGACCCGACGGGGAATACGGCGCTCGTCGGCGCCACCATGATGTACGAGATTCTGTGCCTCCTGGCCGAGGCCGCCGCGACGCGCCGGAGCGGTTGAACAGCGCGCGGTCTAGAAGGTCGGCGGCGTGTTGACCCACAGAACCCGGGCGGTCACCTTGCCGACGTTGCGATAGCTGTGCGGCAGTTCGGAGTGAAAGAAAAAGGAGTCGCCGGCCTTCAACCGGAAGATTTCGTTGCCGACCGTAAGCTCGAATCGACCTTCCAGCACATATCCGACCTCTTCGCCGATGTGCTTGATGTCGCCGCCGTTGGTCGCCCCGGGGGCAACAACATGGATATTGCCTTCCAAAGATCGACCGTCGACATAGGGGACGATCCGTTCCAGGCGAATCGCGTTGGGCCGCTTCGGCTCGTCGATCACGACGACCGGGCGTTCGCCATTTCGATACAGGATGACCTCGGAATTGCTGGGGTCGGCGAACAGCGAGGCAATCGAGGTGTCGAGGACGGATACGATCCGGTGCAGCGTGCGGAGCGACGGGGTCGCCTTGTCGCATTCGATCTTGGACAAGAGACTCTCCGAACAACCGACCGCGGTGGCCACGTCCTTCAGGCGCAGTTTCTTGATTTTTCGGGCGTAACGAAGCTTGGAGCCAAGATCATGGATTTCGCGCCCAGACATACCTTTGCAGAACCTCCCGATCCTGCTTCGATCGGTTGAACGGATTCAAATCCGACGCTCGATACCCGTAACGTCGCCCCTGCCCATGCTTCGCCGGAGCAGCCGCTTGTCCAGCGACATTACTCTTGTTCAAGTTACTTGACAAATGCTCATGCTACTGGAAGAGTCGCCACTCGAGAAAAAGCTGCTCGAAGAAGCGGCCGTCGGCAGGCAGGTACCAAGTTCATGTCACAGCGCAAAACCCGCGACGAGGCATCCATCAAGATAGCCTGCGTGCAGATGGCGCCGGTGGTCGGCCACAAGGACGACAACGTTCGCCGCAGCCTGGGCATGATCGAGGAAGCCGCCGGAAATGGCGCCCGCCTAATCGTCCTCCCCGAGCTGTGCAACTCCGGCTATGTCTTCGAGACGCGCGACGAGGCATTCGCGCTTGCGGAAAAGGTGCCGGATGGGCCGACCTGCCGTGCCTGGAGCGAGGTCGCGTCGAAGCATGGTCTGCACATTGTCGCCGGGATCAACGAGCGCGATGGCGAGGCGCTGTACAATTCCTCGGTCGTGATCGGACCGCACGGTCATGTCGGGACCTTCCGCAAGGTGCACCTGTGGAACGAGGAGAACTTGTTCTTCGAGCCCGGCAATCTGGGATTCCCGGTTTTCAAGACGCCGATCGGCCGCATCGGCACGTTCATCTGTTACGACGGCTGGTTCCCGGAAAGCTACCGCCTGTGTGCGTTGCAGGGCGCCGATATCGTCTGCATTCCCACGAATTGGGTCCCCATTCCCGGTCAGGACAAGGACCGCGAGGCCATGGCCAACATTCTGGTCATGGCCGCGGCGCACTCGAACTCGGTTTTCGTTGCCGCCGCGGACCGGGTCGGCACCGAGCGGGGCCAGCCCTTTGTCGGCCAGAGCCTGATCACCAGCTACACCGGATGGCCGATCGGCGGACCGGCGAGCGCCGATAAGGAAGAAATCATCTACGCGGAGGCCAACCTCGCCGACGCGCGGCGCAAGCGGAACTGGAACGAATACAACCAAGTTCTGCGCGACCGCCGAAGCGATGTCTACAACGAGATGCTTGGTTCCGACGTCAGCCCGGGATGGTACTGAACCGGACTGGGCGGACGCTTCACGGGTGCCCGCTTCCTGAAACGCGCGGCGCACCGCAAACGCACCACAGGGAGAAGGACAACATGAGTTCGGGCACTAAAAAAAGAACCACAGTCGTCAGCCGCCGCAGCGCCCTAAAAGGGATGGCGGCGGGCACCGGCGTCGTGGCGGCGAGCATGGCCGCGCCGGCCTTTATCCGGCACCTCAATGCCGCCGAGCCGATTCGGGTCGGTATCATCTCGCCGCTGACCGGCGCCTGGACCGTCTACGGCAAGGCGCACATCGCGGGATTCGAATTGGCCGTCGACGAGATCAACGCCGCCGGCGGTGTTCTGGGCCGAAATATCGAATTGGTCGTCGGTGATTCCAAGACCGAGCCGCGGATCGTGGTCGAGCAGGCCAATCGCCTGATCCGACAGGAGCGCGTGGATTTCCTTGCCGGCACGTTCTCCAGCGCCGAGCGCAACGCCGCGGGGCCGGTGGTCAAGGCGGCCAACAAGGTCCTCCTCTATCCGACCTTCTACGAGGGCCAGGAGAAGGAATACTATCCGGGCGTGTGCAACAAGAACATCTTCATGTTCGGCCCCGAGCCGACCCAGCAGGTCTGGCCGCACATGGAATACATGCTGAACAAGTTCGGCAAGAAGCTGTTCATGATCGGGTCGGACTATGCCTGGCCACGGGTGACGAACCTGGTGACCAAACGCAAGCTGGATGAACTTGGCGGGCAGGTGGTCGGCGAAGTCTATATCCCCTTCGGCACACCGCAATATGAATCCGTTCTGCGCGATATTCGCGGCTCGGGCGCCAACATCATCTTCCATTCCCTGACCGGCAGCGATACGGTGAACTTCCGGCAGCAGTTCGCGGCCGCCGGCATGAAGGACGACTTTACGTTTTGGACCGTGGACGACGAAGAGGTCGTCACCACCGGCCTCGGGCCCGATGTCTCAAGCGGCGGTTACGTCAGCTTCGACTATTTCATGTCGATCAAGCACCCCAACAACGGGCCGTTCCTGGAGCGTTTCAAGAAGAAGTTCGGTCAGGACGCGCTTATGAACACCGTCGGCGTGGCCATGTATAACGCCGCGCACATGGCGGCCAAGGCGATCGAGAAGGCCGGCGAGGTCAGCACCGACTCGTTGCGCGATGCCCTGGGTGAGATCACCTTCGACGGCGCTCCGCAGGGACCCGTGCAGATGCGCAGCCGGGACCACCAGATTGTCGTTCCGTCCTACTTGATGAAGGTCCGCGAAAACTGGACCAGCGTCAACGACATGTTCGAGGAGGTCCAGTCCTTCGAAGCGGTCGAACCACTGGATGCGCGCTGCGATCTGCCGCTCTAGGTTTCACGCAAATTCCGGCTGTCCATCGGCCGGCAAAGCCTTCCCGTCCGGCGCCTGGCGCCGGGCGGATGGCTATGCGGCCACCTTCAGGTTATGACCAGCGCCTGTGCCGGGGTATAACAGGGACGCAACGAGGGGCATGACATGGAAACGGCCGTAAGCGTTGTCGTCGATGCCACGCTGATTACCCTGATCCTGGCCCTGGCCGCCTTTGGCCTGGCGATCATTTACGGCCTCGTCGGCGTTATCAACATGGGCCACGGGGCCTTCCTGACCCTGGGGGCCTACCTCACCTGGGCGGCGACGACGGCGGGTGTCCCCTTCGTGCCCGCCGTCCTGCTCGCCGCGCTTGGTGTCGGGCTGGTGGGCCTTGCCCTCGAACATCTCATCATCCGCCACTTCTACGACCGCCCGTTCGACACTCTTCTGCTGACCTGGGCGTTCTTTCTGGTCATGACGGAGATCATCAAGATCGTCTTCGGCACCGACTTTCGCAATGTCGCCAGTCCGCTGGCCGGGGCAATCGACCTTGGCACCGTCAAGATACCGATTTATCGCGCTACGATTGCCCTCGTTTCGCTCGCATTGATCGGCGGAACGGCGTTCGTCTTTTACCGCACGACGCTCGGCATCAAGATCCGGGCGTTGATCCAGAATCGTGAAGTCGCCAGCCTGCTCGGCCTCGACATCGCCCTGATGTACAAGCTGGTCTTCGGCGTCGGCGCCTGTGCCGCCGGATTGGCCGGCGGCCTCATCAGCCCGATGCTGAGCGTCGACCCGTATATCGGCAATGTCTTTCTCGTCAGATCCTTTTTCGTGGTCATCGTCGGCGGCGTCGGGCAACTGCTCGGCGGCACGTTGATCGGCAGTTTCTTTATCGGCGGATCCGAGACCCTTTTCGCCCTCTTCTCGAAGCAGGTCTTCGCGCAGACCGTGGTCTTCCTGCTCGCGATCATTGTCCTGCGCTTTCGCCCTGCCGGACTCTTGAGGGCCCGATGACCGTGGATGCGGATAAGCGGTTCCCGGCGGCAGGCCGCATCACGTGGCGGGATATCGGCGCCTCCGAGACAGGCGTCGCGGTCGTGGTCCTGGCCATCTTCGCCCTGTTGCCGATGGTTGTATCCGGCTACCCGATCTACATCCTGCCGCAATACATGCTGTTCGGGATGATGGCCATGTCGCTCGGTCTGATGTGGGGCTTCGTCGGCATTCTCAGCTTTGGCCAGGCGGGTTTCTTTGCCCTCGGCGCCTATACCATGGGTCTGGCGATGCACACGAATTGGGGAATCAATCCGGCTTATGTCGGATTGCTTCTCAGCCTCGTGGTCGGTGGGACCCTGGCGGCGGTGGTCGGGTATTTTCTGTTTAGTGCCGGGGTGCGAGCGACCTATTTCGTGCTGGTGACCCTTGCTCTCTCGATCATGGTCGAACAGGTCGCGGTCAGCCAGTCGGAGATCACCGGCGGCTGGAACGGCATGTTCATCGACCGCATGTCGCTGACCTTCGGGCCTCTGGGGGACGTTCCCCTCTTCGACGACGCGCCGGCATACTATGCCGTGCTGCCGGTCGTCGCGCTCAGCTATGTGCTGCTGCGCTGGCTTGTGTCGGCGCGCTTCGGCAAGATCCTCGCCGGTATCCGGGAGAACGAAGACCGGATGACGGCGCTCGGCTACAACATCTCCGTTCACAAGACCCGTGCCTTCGCGCTGTCCGGGGCGATCGCCTGTTTCGCGGGCGCGCTTTACGGGACGCATGCGAATTTCGTCGCTCCCTCGCTGGGCGGGGTGCTTTTTTCGACCGAGGTCGTGGTCTGGGTAGCAATCGGCGGCCGCCACTCGCTGCTCGGCGCGTTGCTTGGCGGAATCCTGGTTGCGTCGCTGTCCAACTACCTGAGCACGGTCACGCCGGAGTATTGGCAACTCGTGCTCGGCTTGATCTTCATCGCCGTCATCGTGTTCTTCAAAGGCGGCGTGGCCGGGGCTGTCGCTCAGTTGCCGAGGCTTTGGCGGACCGGGAGGCAGCCATGACCGAGCTGCTCAGGACCGAGGGTCTGGCCAAGCGCTTCGCCGGCCTGGTCGCCAACGAGGATATCGATTTCCGGCTCGAGGCCGGTACCATCCGCTGCGTGATCGGACCGAACGGTGCCGGCAAGACAACGTTCATCTCCATGATCTCCGGGCATCTGAGCCCGACGGAGGGGCGCATATTCTACAAGGGCCGGGACGTGACGCCGCTGTCGGTGGTCAAGCGGGCCCGCGTCGGCATCGCCCGCAAGTTCCAGACCCCGACCGTCTTCGACAATCTCACCGCCTACCAGAACGTCGAGCTCGCGGTGCTCGGCACCAGTTGCCCCAGCCACAAGCGGCGGCAGCGGATCTTCGAGGTCCTCGATCTGATTCGGCTGAGCGAGCTGTGGGACATGCCGGTTCAATTTCTCTCGCACGGACAACGCCAGTGGCTGGAAGTCGGGCTGTTGATCGGCGTCGAGGCGGAGCTTCTTCTGCTCGATGAGCCGACCGCCGGCATGACCGCGGAGGAGACCGGCTCGACGGCGAAGCTCGTGCAAAGGTTGGCCCGGGACTATCGGCTTTCCGTGATCATCATCGAACACGATATCAACTTTATCCGCGACCTTCGCGCCCCGGTCACGGTCCTGCATTTGGGCCGGGTCCTGCGGGAAGGGTCGTTCGACGAGGTGGCCGCGGACGAACAGGTGCGCGAGGTCTACCTTGGCCAGGACGCGGGGTAAAATGCGATGACGCTCGTCGTCCAGAATGTCACCGCGGGATACGGCAATATCACCGTGCTGCATGATTTGTCGCTGACGGTCGCCGATGGAGCGATCCTCGGCGTCTTGGGGCGCAACGGCATGGGCAAGTCGACGCTCATCCGCTGCCTTGCCGGCCTGATCATTCCGCAAGCGGGAACCATTACCCTGGACGGTGAGGACATCACCCGCCTGCCGCCGCATCAGCGGGCGCGCCGGGGAATCACGACCGTCGTTCAGGGGCGCGGCATATTCCCCCGCCTGACCGTCATGGAAAACCTGGAGATGGGCCGGGTCGCCGCGGGCGGGCGCAAGCGCAACCGCTTGGACGAGGTGCTCGGCTATTTCCCGCGGCTGAAGGAGCGGCTCGCCCAGGACGCGGGGACCATGAGCGGCGGCGAGCAACAGATGCTGGCGATCGGGCGGGGCCTGATGACCGATCCGAAGGTCATGCTTCTGGACGAACCGTCCGACGGCATCATGCCGACACTGGTTAAGCAGATCGGCGTCACGCTGTGCGAGATCAATCGCCGGGAGAACACCACGATCGTAATCGTCGAGCAGAACGTGCCCATGGTCTTCAGCATGGCGCAGTACTGCATCGTCCTGGAGAAAGGCCGCCTGGTCGCCGAAGGGACATGCGACGATGTTTCCCGCAGCGACGTCCTGCTGGAATATCTCGCGATTTGAACGGAACCGGTACCCGATATGCCAACCGAGGACTTGGACGAACATGGTCACAAAGGCTGAACACACCGCGCCGAAAGGCGGCATGGCCGCCGCGTGCGCCGGCTTGGTCAATCGCGACCGGCTCTGGCACCGCCACATGGAGATGGCGAAGATCGGGGCGATCCCCGGTAACGGCGTCAATCGGCAGGCCCTGACCCGTGAGGACATTGCCGCCCGGGAGCTGCTGACGTCCTGGGCCCGGGCGCGCGGCTTTGCGATCGGTATGGACCGCATCGGCAACCTGTTCATCCGCAGACAGGGGCGCGACCCGACGGCGGCGCCCATCCTCACCGGAAGCCACATGGACAGCCAGCCCAGCGGCGGCCGGTTCGACGGCATTTACGGCGTGCTCGCGGGGCTGGAGGTGTTAGAGGCGCTGGAGGACGCCGGCGCCTCGACCGCCCGCCCGGTGGAGGCGGTCGCCTGGACAAACGAGGAGGGCGGCCGTTTTGCCCCGGGCGCCATGGGGTCGATGGTTTTCTCCGGGGCCCGCCGGTTGGAGGAATGCCTCGACATCGTCGATTCGAGCCAGGTGGTTTTGAAGGACGCGCTGGCCGAAACCTTGGCGGCGATGCCCGATGCCGAGGAGCGGTCCTTCAACTTCCCCATCGCCGCCTATATCGAGGCCCATATCGAGCAAGGGCCCAGACTGGAACAATCGGGGCTGCCGATCGGCATCGTGACGGGCATCCAGGGCTCGCGTTGGTTCGAGGTCCAAGTGACCGGCGAGAGCGCTCATGCGGGCACGACCCCGCTCGCCGCGCGGCGCGATGCCTTGCAGGATGCCATTGCGATCGTGCAGGCGCTAAATGAGGCCATGCACGACGAAACGGATACGGTGCGTTTCACCGTTGGGCGGTTCGAGGTCACCCCGAACTCGCCGAACTCCATCGCCGGCAGCGTGTTCTTCACCATCGATCTGCGCCATCCACAGGCCTCGACCCTGGCCGAGCTGGGCGATGCCGTGGAGGGTATTTGCCAAGGCGCGGCGCGGCGCTGCGGCGTGCGGGTAAAGGAGACGTTCAATCGTCCGCCCTGTGTTTTCGAACCCCGCATCGTCGGGATGCTGGAGGAATCCGCGGGCAGCCTCGACCTGCCCCATATGAAAATGCCCTCCGGCGCGTTTCACGATGCCCTCTTCCTGAATGACGTCTGCCCCACGGGCATGATCTTTGTCCCCTGCGAAAACGGCATCAGCCATAACCCGGCCGAGAACGCGACCCCGGACGACCTCGCCGCCGGCGCCCGCGTCCTGGCCATGAGCGTATTCAAGCTAGCGAACGGCTGATGGGGCGGCGTGCGCCAATCGACCGGCGCCAAGTGGAAGCGTTTCCCCTATTTACCGTCCAGCTTTTACTCAATTTTCGTGCACCTGACGTGATAGCCGTGCGGACGGTCATCGATGATAAATGAACGACGAAGTTGAAAAGGCGGCGGCGGCGGCGAGACAAAAGCTACCGCGCAGCATTTGGGCGCTGGGCTTTGTGAGCTTGTTTATGGATATCTCGTCCGAGATGATCCATGCCCTCCTCCCGGTGTTCCTGGTCACCGTGCTTGGAGCCAGCACGGTGACGGTCGGCATCATCGAAGGCATCGGCGAGGCCACGGCTTCGATCTCCAAGCTATTCTCGGGCTGGCTGAGTGACCGACTGGGCGCGCGCAAGGCGCTGACCGTTATCGGCTACGGTCTCGGCGCGCTCTCGAAGCCGCTCTTCGCCGTGGCCCCCACCGCGACCTGGATCCTGTTCGCGCGTTTCTCCGACCGGGTCGGCAAGGGCATCCGGGGTGCACCGCGCGATGCTTTGGTCGGCGACCTGGCACCGCCGGGATTACGGGGCGCCGCCTATGGTCTCCGACAATCTCTCGACACCGTCGGCGCCTTTGCCGGCCCCCTGTTGGCGATGGCGTTGATGGCGTCGTTCGCTGATGATTTCCGACTTGTATTTTGGCTTGCGGTGATCCCCGCCGCCATTGCCGTCGCGATCCTCGTGATCGGCGTTCGCGAACCGGCACGCCATCGACAGGAAAGGGCACCGCGATTTCCACTTCGCCGCAAGGAATTGGGGGCGCTCGGCGGCCTCTTCTGGGGCGTTGTCGCGGTTGGCACTGTGCTCACGCTAGCCCGGTTCAGCGAAGCTTTTCTCATCCTTAGAGCCGAGGACAAGGGGCTGCCGCTCGCGCTGATTCCCATGGTCCTCATCGTCATGAGCGTCGTCTATGCGGCCTCGGCCTATCCCTTCGGAGCGCTCTCCGATAAGGCCGACAAGCGCATTATCCTCCTCGGCGGCTTTGGCGTGCTCATTGTTTCAGATATGGTCCTGGCCGTCGCGGCGGACCTGTGGACCGTGATGGCGGGGGTGGCCCTCTGGGGGCTACATATGGGGATGACACAGGGCCTTCTTGCCACGCTCGTCGCCGAGACAGCCCCCGCGCCGTCGCGCGGCAGTGCATTTGGCGTTTATCATCTTGTTACGGGAATTGCGCTTTTGGCCGCAAGTCTGGTCGCGGGTATCCTGTGGGAATGGATTGGACCGTCGGCGACTTTTGTCGGCGGGGCCGCGTTCACTGCGATCGGCCTTGCTGGAATGCTCGCGCTAGGCCAATGGCGAAAGCGATGATCTATCCTATCCAACCGGCTGACCAGCCAGTCCGAGGTTTCGGTCCGACTGCGCAAGCCGAAAGTCATCAATACTCCACCAAAAAAAGGGCCGGAGCATCTTCTGATTATGCTCTAACCCTTTGAAATTCTTGGTGGGCGCACAAGGACTCGAACCTTGGACCCGCTGATTAAGAGTCAGCTGCTCTACCATCTGAGCTATGCGCCCTGAGCTGTGTGCTCATTGGAGGCGCTAGATAGCAACTGCGGGCAGGTTTGTCGAGGGTTGCCGGGCTGCCCGGGCGGCTTAAACCTCGATGCCGAGGCCGCGGCGGGAAATGCGCACGTCGCGGTGGATATAGACCGAGATGAGAAGCCCGATCGTCGCCATCAGGGTAAGCATCGCCGTGCCCCCGTAGGAGACCAGCGGCAGCGGCACGCCGACCACCGGCACCAGGCCCATGACCATGGCGATATTGATGAAAACATACAAAAAAACGTTCCAGGTCAATCCCATGGCCAGGACTCGGCCGAACTGATTGCGGGCGCGCAGGGCGATCGCGATGCCATAGGTCAGAAGAATGGCATAGAGCGCCAACAGGGTCAGGCCGCCGATCATGCCGAATTCCTCGGCCAACATGGTGAAAATGAAATCGGTCTGCTTCTCGGGCAGGAAATTGAGGTGGCTCTGGCTGCCCTGCATAAAGCCCTTGCCGAACAGGCCGCCGGAGCCGAGGGCGATCTTCGATTGCAGGGTGTGGTAGCCGGCGCCCAGCGGGTCGATTTCGGGGTTGAGGAAGGTCAATACCCGCTGCCTCTGGTATTCGCGCAGGAATTGCCAGGCGACGGGAATCGCCCCCAGGGCGGCGACGCCGACCAAGACGAACTTCCACAAGCGCACCCCGGCGCAGAAGAAAACCGCCGCCCCGCCCATCAGCAGCATCATGGCGGTGCCCAGATCCGGCTGTTTCAGCACCAGACCCACCGGCGCCAGAGTAATGGCGATCGGCAGAATCAACGAGCTCGGACGGGAAATATCCTCCAACGCCATGCCATGGAAACAGCGGGCCAAGGCCAGAACCAGGGCGACCTTCATGACCTCGGAGGGTTGCAGTTGCAACACCTTCAGGTCGATCCAGCGTTGCGCCCCCATGCCGCTGACGCCAAAGAGCTCGACCGCGACCAACAACACCAGGGCCACGACGTAGATGACGTAGGCATAGCGGAACCAGATCCGAATATCGATCAGGGCGACCACGAGAAGCAGCATGACGCCGGCGCCAAAGCGCACTGCCTGACGCGAGGCCCAGGGATCGAAACTGCCGTTGGCGGCGGAATACAGCATGGCGATGCCAATGCCGGAGATCAGCATGGCCAGCACGATCAGGCTCCAGTTGACCTGCCAGACCTTTTCGCGCAAGGACATTTCGTTGTTGCGCATGGCCGCCAACCGACCGACGAAGAATATCTGCGGGCGCCGCGCCATGACCGCCTAGCCTCGCTTCGACGGTTGACCGCCCACCTGGGCGATGGGCGGCGTATTGGACGGATCGCGCCGCTGCGTCTCGATCAGAATGTCGCGGGCGATCGGCGCCGCCACCTTTGAGCCGCCCCCGCCGTGCTCGACGATCACGGCGCAGGCATAGCGCGGCGCCCGGACCGGCGCATAGGAGATGAACAGCGCGTGGTCGCGGCGACGCCACGGCAGATCCTCGTTCTTGGTGACGCCGGCCGCCCGCTCGGCCATGGTGATGCGGCGTACCTGGGAGGTCCCGGTCTTGCCGGCCATCTCCCAGCCTTCCTCCTCGATGCGCGCGCGATAGGCGGTGCCGCGGACGTTGTTGGTCACCAAGTCCATGCCGGTCTGCACCACCTGCAGGTGGGCCGAAGGTATACCCATATCGGGGAATCCGGCCGCCTCCGGCGTCTCCGTCTTTTGCGCGCCATGGGCCTGGCGGGTCAGGCGCGGCACCACGGCCTTGCCACCGTTCGCCAGGCGCGCCGTCATGACCGCCAGTTGCAGGGGTGTCGTCAACACGAACCCTTGACCGATGGCGCTCACCAGCGTTTCACCGAGCTGCCACGGCTCGCCGATGTTGGCGAGCTTCCATTCCCGGGTGGGGATCACGCCGGGACGCTCGCCCGGCAGATCGATGCCCATGGTCGCGCCCAAGCCAAAGCGCTTGGCCATGGCCGACATCCGGTCGATGCCGACGCGCTTCGACAGCTCGTAGTAGTACACGTCGCACGACTGCTGGGTCGCTTGATACATGTCGACCGTGCCGTGGCCGCCTTTTTTCCAGCAATGGAAGCGGGCGTTGCCGAGTTGCATGAACCCCGGGCAAAAAAACTTGAAATCCGGGCTGATGCCGGCTTCCAAGGCCGCCAAGGCGACCATCGGCTTGTAGGTGGGCCCCGGCGCGTAGTGCCCGGCGATGGCCTTGTTGGTGAGCGGGGCTAGCGGATCCTTGACGAGCTGGTTCCAAACTTCGTTGGACAACCCGACGTTGAACAGGTTCGGGTCATAGCCGGGCGCCGAGGCCAGCGCCAGCAAATCGCCCGTATGAATATCCATCACGACTGCCGCCGCACTGCGTTCGGCTTGCAGGCGTTCGTGGGTATAGGTCTGCAAGGCGGCATCGATGGTCAGCACCAGATCCTGGCCGGGTTTGCCGTCCTCCCGGGACAACTCGCGGATGACCCGGCCGAGCGCATTGACCTCGAGCTGGCTGGTGCCGGCGGCGCCGCGCAACGTCCCGTCGTACTGCTTCTCGATGCCTTGCTTGCCGATGCGAAAGCCGGGCAGCTCGAGCATCGGATCGCCGGTCAGGTCGTCTTCGGACACGGCCGATACATACCCCAGGACGTGCGTCATCTCTTCGTTGTACGGATAGCTTCGGGTCTGGCCGACCTCGATGTTGACGCCGGGCAGGTCTGGCGCGTTGACCTCGATGCGGCTGACCTCCTCCCAGTTCAGATAGTCGCGAACCGTGACCGGCACGAACGCCCGCTTCCGGCTCACCTCGCGCATCACCCGTTGGAAATCGTATTCCGACAGGTCGATGACACGACCAAGCATGTCCAGCGTCTGTTCGATATCACGGGCCTGTTCGCGCACCAGAACAACCCGGTAATTCTGCTGGTTGACAGCCATGGGCACGCCATACCGATCGACGATACGACCGCGCGGCGGCGGCAATAGGCGCAGATTGATGCGGTTGTCCTCGGCCAGCATCTTGTAGCGATCGGACTCGATAATTTGCAGGTAATACATGCGCGCGGCCAAAGTCGAAAACAGAACGGCCTGGCCACCACCGAGCAGCAGCGCGCGCCGGGTGAATGTCTTCGACCGTTCGTTGTCTTCGTGGATCAGCGCCATGATGCCCTCGATTCCCCGATTCTAACGCACAAAGCCGCGCTGGGTCTGAACGAACAGCCAAGCGATGCACGGGTAGATGGCAACCGTCGTCAGATACTGGAAGAACAGCGGCCGCGCATCCAAGATGATGCCGGCGATCATGCTGCTGAATAGCCAGGCCAACGACTGCGCCCCCGCGGCAACCAATACAAAGATCGCCCAGACCAGCATGAATGAGGCGCTGCCGAACACCCGGCGTTGCGTGGCGACGGCCAACCAGACCAGCAACAGCACCATGGTCCCGACGCCGAGATGGGCGCCGCTCAGCAAATCCTGGAAGACGCCGATCAGGAAAACAGCCCAGACGGGCATCAGGTCCGGCCGATGAATGCTCCAGAAGTAGACGGCGATCAGCCCCAGGGAGGGGACGATTGCCGACAATCCAGGCACCTGGAACGGCACCATCGCAACAAGGACCAGCAACAGGGTGAAGGCAAAGGGCGACAGGCTGCGCGCGACGATATCGAGACGGGTCCAGGTATTCTGGTTCACCGCGGCGCCCCCGGCGACACTGCCGTCTGCCACGGAGACGCGGGCAGCAGAATGCCCGGCAGCTCGTAATCGACGAGGCGCACGTATTCCATATGGGCCCAGCTCACGAACGGCTGGACCCGCATCACTGTTTCATCCGCCTGAATCACCACGCCGACCGGCAGACCAGGCGGAAATACGCCTCCGTGCCCGGACGTCACGACCTGATCGCCCGGCTTAAGCTCCGCGCCCGGCGTCACGTACAGCAGCGTCGGCTGATTCGAATTGTCGCCGGCCAAAATGGCGCGGTCACGCGCCGGCCCCACGACCACCGGCACCCGGCTGTTGATATCGGTCAGCAGAAGGATCCGGGCCGAGCGCTGGCCGACTTCGGCGACACGGCCGGCCAAGCCGTCGCTGGTCAGTGCCGCCTGGCCTTTGGTTAAGCCGTCGCGGGACCCGGCATTGACCAGCACCGAGCGCACGAACGCACCGCCGGGATCGCCGATGGCCCGCGCCGTGATAAAACGCATCCCCGGCTCCGTCGTCAGGCGTGACAGCTCGCGGAGCGCCGCATTCTCGGCTTCCAGTTTTTGCGCCGCCGCCTGCCAGTTGCGCAGCCGCTCGTTCTCGCGGCGCAGGGCGGCGTTGTCGGTCCGCAGATCGGCCAGTTCCTGGGTTTGTTCAACCAGGTCGCCGACGGTGTCGACGGGACGCGCCAGAACTTCGAGCACCGGTGCCATGGCATCCGTCACCATGGTCCGGGCGCGCTCGACCAACAGGGTATCCGCCTTGCCGAGCAGCATCAGGGCGAAGGCGGCGACAACCAGGAAAAGAAAGGCAAAACGCTGGGCCCACGCCCGTGCCGGCGCGGCGAAATGTAGTGCCTGACCCGCGGTTTTCTTCACAGCGCCTCCCGGCCGCAAGCCTCAGGTACAAGGCACGGCAAGCGATATCGGCCCCTTAACGCCACCTTAATTTAATAGGAAAAAGAGTTAAACAAAGTCTGAACGCCCCTGGTCAAACGCCTTTTATCCGGACCGTCTCAATACATCGAGATCAGGACGTTTTTGAGGGTTTTCATCTCTTCCAGGCAGCGGCCGGTTCCCAACGCCACGCACGAAAGCGGATCGTCGGCAATTGACACCGGCAAGCCGGTCGAGGCGCGCAGCACATAGTCCAGATTGCTCAGCAAGGCGCCGCCGCCGGTCAAGACGATGCCCTTGTCGACGATATCCGCGGCCAGCTCCGGGGCCGTATGCTCGAGGGCGACCTTGACCGCCTCGACGATGGCCCCCACCGGCTCGGCCAGGGATTCAGCGATCTGCCGTTCGGAGATGATCAGCTCCTTCGGCACACCGTTCATCAGGTCCCGGCCCTTGATTTCCATGGTCCGGCCCTCGCCGTCCTCGGGCGGACAGGCGGAGCCGATTTCCTTCTTGATCCGCTCGGCCGAGCCTTCGCCGACCAGCAGGTTATGATTGCGCCGGATATAGGCGATGATGGCTTCGTCCATCTTGTCGCCGCCGACCCGCACGGAGCGGGAATAGACGATGCCGCCAAGCGAGAGCACGGCCACCTCGGTGGTGCCGCCGCCCACGTCGACGACCATGGAGCCGGTCGGCTCGGTCACCGGCAGGCCGGCGCCGATCGCCGCCGCCATCGGCTCCTCGATCAGGAACACCCGGCGGGCACCGGCGCTTTCCGCCGATTCCTGAAACGCCCGGCGCTCGACCGCGGTGGAACCCGAGGGCACGCAGACGATGACCTGCGGGCTGGCGAAGCTGCGCCGGTTGTGCACCTTGCGGATGAAGTGCTTGATCATCTCCTCAGCAACTTCGAAGTCGGCGATGACACCGTCGCGCAAGGGGCGAATGGCCTGGATATTGCCGGGGGTGCGGCCAAGCATCAATTTGGCCTCGTCGCCGACGGCGAGCACCTGTTTCTTACCTTTGACTTCGGCGATGGCCACAACGGAAGGCTCGTTGAGCACGATGCCGCGGCCCTTCACGTACACCAGGGTGTTCGCGGTGCCGAGGTCGATCGCCATGTCGGCGGAGAGTATACCTAGCAGACCGGAAAACATGGAACGTCTCTGCCTCTCGATAGTTGGGTTTGCGTCACGGCCGGGGCGGCGTCATGCCGCCCCGGTCGCGACCGGTTCAATAACGTCGCTCCGAATGATATTGACCGCTCATGCCGACAGTGCGGCCGGAGCCGTCCTCTCGCGCTTGAGCAACAGTTTGTTCAAGGCGTTCACATAGGCCCGGGCGGAAGCGACCAGGGTATCGTGATCGGCGCCCTGGCCGTTGACCGTGCGGCCCTCCTCTTCCAGGCGCACCGTCACCTCGGCCTGAGCATCCGTGCCTTCGGTGACCGCATGAACCTGATAGAGCTGCAATTTCGTCTGGTGCGGGAAAATCTCCCGGATCGCCGCGAAAACCGCGTCCACCGGCCCGTTCCCCTCGGCTTTCGCCTGCTGCGTCTTGCCGTCGACTTCCAGCTCCAATTCGGCGGTTTGCGGCCCCTTTGAGCCACACACCACCTGGAGGGACAGAAAGCGGATACGATCGTTCGAGCGCACCACGGAATCATCGATCAGGGCCAGGATATCCTCGTCGAAGACATCCTTCTTGTGATCGGCCAGGTCCTTGAAGCGCTGGAACGCATCCTCGAGGGCGTTGTCCGACAGATCCGGATAGCCCATTTCGGCCAGCTTCGCCCTGAAGGCATGGCGGCCGGAATGCTTGCCCATGACCAGGGTAGACTGGGTCAGGCCGACCGATTCCGGGGTGATGATCTCGTAGGTTTCGGCATTCTTCAGCATGCCGTCCTGATGAATGCCCGACTCATGCGCGAAGGCATTGGCGCCGACGATCGCCTTGTTCGGCTGCACGGTAAAGCCGGTGACGGCCGAGAGCAGGCGCGAGGCCTTGGTGATCATCTCGGTCTTCACGACGGTGTGGTAGGGCATTACGTCAGAGCGGACGCGCAAGGCCATAACGATCTCTTCAAGGGCCGCGTTGCCGGCCCGTTCGCCGATGCCGTTGATGGTGCATTCCACCTGGCGGGCACCGGCACGCACCGCCGCGAGCGAGTTGGCGACCGCCAGACCCAGATCATTGTGACAATGGACCGATAGGACCGCCTTGTCGATGTTCGGCACGCGGTTGCGCAGCATTTCGATTAAGGCAAAGAATTCCTCGGGCACGGTGTAGCCCACCGTATCCGGGATGTTGATCGTCCGGGCGCCGGCCTTGATGGCCGATTCCACGCAGCGGCACAGAAAGTCCTTCTCGGTCCTAGTGCCGTCCTCGGGCGACCACTCCACATCGTCGCACAGGTTGCGGGCGTACGAGATGTTGTCGATGACCGCCTGATGAACCTGCTCCGGCTCCATCTGCAGCTTGAACTTCATGTGCAGCGGGCTGGTCGACAGAAAGATGTGGATGCGTGGCTGCTTAGCCGGTTTCACGGCTTCCCAGGCGCGGTCAATGTCCTTCGTGGTCGCCCGCGCCAGGCCGGCAACGGTGGATGTCCGTATCCGCTTGGCAATTTCGTGCACGGCCTCGAAGTCGCCGTTCGAGGCGATTGGGAACCCCGCCTCGATGACGTCGACTTGCATCTCTTCAAGAACCGTCGCCACGCGAATCTTTTCCTCCAGGTTCATCGAACACCCAGGCGATTGCTCACCGTCGCGCAGGGTGGTGTCAAACACGATGACGCGATTAGCGTCGGTCTCGGCGACTTGTCTGGTCTCGGCGCTCATGGCTCAACTTCCCTCCAAATTCCGGTAACCGGTTTCAGCTCGGTTCTTCTGTCATGCCCCTGATCGCTTGCCGCACGCATGCAGCCGCCGCGCTCAGGGGCACCTAAGGAGGAGAGCCTTGTCGCCGGTAATGGGGGAAAGGCCGAATAACGGCAACCGCACATGGGCGTATGCCATGGCCGCCTGGGCGGTCATGGGCAGATACGCATTGTGTTCGGCCGTTCTCGGCATGGTTTACTAACCTGAGTTCGCGTCCTGTGCCGAACTTCGCCCGCCACTAGGCCGCGGAAGCTCGGGAAACCATAGTCTTATCTACCCTCGCAGGGAATGGTTAACAATACCTAACTTTCCACACTAACTTTCTGCTGCGAAGTTAATGGGATAGTTGATCGGGTCCCGGGACGCCGGCGACAAGTAAGTCCGGCACGGCCGGAAGTCGCCATGCCAAACCCACCTGCCGGCGCAGAACCATGGCCGCCGCCGCCAATTGCCGGTTGGCGCGGTGGCCCTGGCCGCTTAGGATTTGCCCACAGCCACCCACGGGAGCGGACGGTGACCAACATTCTCGCTGCATTGCGCCAGGACCACCGCAACATGGGCCAACTGCTCGACGCGGCCGAGCGCCAGCTCGACTGTTTTGACCGTGGCGAAACCCCCGACTACGACATCCTGCAAGGCGTTCTCGATTACTGCCTGACCTACCCGGACCTGTATCACCATCCCAAGGAGGACCTGGTGTTCGCCCGCCTGCGCCAGGTGGACCCGGCCACGGCCGACACCGTCGGCGATCTAACGGCGGAGCACCGGGCCCTGGCGGCGGCGACGCGCCGCTTCGCCGCCGCCATGCACAGCGTCCTGCAGGATTTGGAGGTGCCGCGCGAGTCGGTCGACCGGGTCACCCGAGAGT
>JAJFGI010000257.1 GCA_021776215.1 Kiloniellaceae bacterium
CATAGGCTCCGGCCCTTACCAGGCGGGGGCGCCGGCGGCGATCCAGGTGGCCAGCACCTGTCGCTCCGCCTCGGCCAACGCGGTGATGTTGCCCGGCGGCATGGCGTGGGTGGTGACCGCTTGCAGGCCAATGGCCCGGGCCTGGCGGTGGATCTGCGCCGGCGTCTCCAGCAGCACGCCCTTGGGGGCCGAGGCGATGCCGTCCCACACCGGCGCCGCGGCATGGCACATGCTGCAGCGGGAGTCGATGATCTCGCCCACCGCCGCCAAATCCACCTTGGACTCGGACCCGTCATCGGCGGCCGGGGTGGCTGGTTGGGCGCTGAGCCAGACCACGGCCAGCATGCCGGCGGCGGCGACTCCCCAGGTCCACCAGGGGCTGGGCGCGCCCTTGTGCCGCTGGTTGAAGAAATGGCGGATGACGGCGCCGACCACCAGGACGATGGCCAGCATCAGCCAGTTCCAGCGGCTGGCGAAGGCGAGCGGCGTGTGAGTGCCGATCATCACGAAAATCACCGGCAAGGTCAGATAGTTGTTGTGCAGCGAGCGCTGCTTCGCCGCGCGGCCCAGGGCGGGCTCCGGTGTCCGCCCAGCCACCAGGTCGGCGACCACCTTGCGCTGGTTCGGGATGATGACCAGAAACACGTTGGCCACCATCATGGTGCCGATCAGCGCGCCCATCTGCATGAAGGCGCCGCGGCCACTGAAGATCAGGGTATAGGCGAAGGCCAAACCCACCAGCACGGCGAAGCCGACCGCCGCCAGCGCCCCGTCGTTGCGGCCAAGCGGCGAGCGGCAGAGCAGGTCGTAGACGATCCACCCGGCGGCCAGGCCGCCCACACTTATGGCGATGGCTGCCCACGGATCGAGGGCGAGAACGGCGCTGTCGATCAGATACAGATTGGCGGCCCAATAATAGATGACGGCCATCAGGGCCATGCCGCTGAGCCAGGTGGTATAGGCCTCCCACTTGAACCAGGTCAGCTTGTCGGGCATGCGGCTGGGCGCCACCAGGTACTTGACCATGTTGTAGAAGCCGCCGCCATGCACCTGCCAGGCCTCGCCGCCGGCACCCGCCGGCAGGCCCGGCTGCTGGCGCAAACTGAGGTCCAGGTGAATGAAATAGAACGAGCTGCCGATCCAGGCGATACCGGCGATCACATGCAGCCAGCGGATGCCCAGGGCCGCCCAATCCCAAACGATGGCCTCCATGCGTCCTCCCCAAGCTGCGCCGCACCGGACTCTCGCATGACTTTGTCACCCATGACTTTCAAAAAAAACGAATAAACTAACCAGACGTCCGCGGAACAGCCGCTATGGCCTTGCTGGAGAACATTCGAGTCTCCGCGCGGGTCGTCGAGCCGGGCGGCTTGTCGCGGGCCGGACGGCAACTGCGGCCGCGAGATGCGGGCTACTCTGGACGTCCTCGATCTCGCAGCGCGGCGCTGATCTGCGCGACGGCGGCCTCCACATCGTCGGCCGTCGTGCTCCGGCCCAAACCGAAGCGCAGGCTGCCATGGGCCTGCTCGGCGGTCAGGCAGATGGCCCGCAGCACATGCGACGGTCGACCCGACAAGGACGAACACGCGGCCCCGGTGGACACCGCCAGGCCCGGCAGGTCGAGCAGGAAATCGGCCGCGTCCAAGCCCGGCACGCTCACATTCAGACATCCGGGCAGGACTCCTTCTGCCGGGCTGTTGCGCTGCAGGCCGGGGCAGGCCTCGCACAGCGCAGCATACAGCCGGTCGCGCAGGGCGGCGATTCGCCTGGTATCGTCTTCACGGCCTGCCAGAACCTGCCGGCACGCCTCGCCCAGACCAGCGCACAGCGCCACGGGCACGGTTCCGGGCCGCAGTCCGCCCTGCTGGCCGCCGCCGAAAAACAGCGGCCGGCACGGCACGCCGGGCCGCACATAGAGGGCGCCGATGCCGCCCGGGCCATAGAGCTTATGGCCGGAGAGAGTCAGGAGATCGATGGCCGCGGCCGCCACATCCAGCGTCTGGGTCGACAGCGCCTGTGCCGCATCCGTGTGAAAGATCGCCCCATGGGCCCGGCACATCCGCCCGATCTCAGCCAGCGGCTGCACGGTGCCGATCTCATTGTTGGCCGCCATGATCGAGACAAGCGTCCGGCCCGCCGCCCCCTCCCGCGTCAACGCCGCGGCCAGCGTCGCGGGATCGACCCGCCCAACCCTGTCCACCGGCAGCACGGTGACGGCCATGCCGCGGTTGCGTAGCGCTTCCACCGGCTCCAGGACGCTCGGGTGCTCGATGGCCGAGACGATGATCCGCCCGACCGTATCGGCCAGGCCGAGCAGGGCGATGTTGTTCGCCTCAGTCGCACCGGATGTGAGGATGATTTCCGACGGCCGGGCGCCGATTAGGCGCGCGATACTGGCCCGGGTATCGTCCACCGCCGCCGCCGCCCGCCAACCGGCCGTGTGGTCGCTGTGCGGGTTGCCGGCGGCCGCGGCCGTTAGCCATGGCAGCATGGCCGCGCGAACCTCCGGATCGAGGGGCGTGCTGGCCAGATGATCCAGATAGATCAGCCGCCGGTTCTCACCCATGGGTCCCAGCGGGTGCGGCGCAGAGGCATCCTCCTCCGCCCGCCCGGTTCCCGCGCGAAACGCACGCCGCTCAGGCCTCGACGCCGGCGACGTACCAGTCCATCTTCGCCAGATCTTCGTCGCCGATGGTCTGACCGTCGGCCACCTTTACCTCGCCGGCCTGGTTCTTGATCGGTCCGGTGAAGGGATGCAGGGTGCCGGCGACGATGTCATCGCGGGTGGCATCCGCCGCCTGGCGCACATTTTCCGGCACCGCCTCGCCATAGGGCGCCATCTTGACCATGCCTTCCTTCAGACCCCACCAAACGGCCCGCGATTGCCAGGTGCCGTCCATGACATCCTTGGTCCGCTGCACGTAGTAGCCGCTCCATTCGTCGAGGATGGCGGTCAGTTGCGCCTTCGGGGCGAAGGCTTTCATGTCCGAGGCTTGGCCGAAGCCGTGGATACCGCGGGCCTCGGCGGTTTGCAGGGGCGCCGGGCTGTCGGTGTGCTGGCACATGATGTCGGCGCCTTGATCGATCAGGGCCTTGGCGCCGTCGGCTTCCTTGCCCGGGTCATACCAGGAGTTGGCCCAGACCACCTTGACCTTGATGTCGGGGCGAATCTTCTGCGCCGCCAGGGTAAAGGCGTTGATGCCCATGACCACTTCGGGAATCGGGAACGAGCCGATGTAGCCGACGATGCCCGATTTGGTCATATGCCCGGCGATGGTGCCGCAGACCGCCCGCCCTTCGTGGAAGCGCGCGTTGTAGATCGAGACATTGGGCGCCGTCTGGTAGCCGGTCGCGTGCTCGAACTTCACGTCGGGGAACTGCTTGGCCACGCGCAGGGTCGGGTTCATGAACCCGAACGAGGTGGTGAAGATCAGCTTGTTGCCGCTGCAGGCGAGCTGGCGGATGACGCGCTCGGCATCCGGCCCTTCCGCCACGTTCTCGACAAACGTGGTCTTCACCTTGTCGCCATAGGCGGCTTCGATCGCCTTGCGGCCGACGTCGTGGCCGTGCGTCCAGCCATAGTCGCCCACCGGGCCCACATAGACGAAACCAACCTTCGTCGGCTCCGCGGCCAAGACTCGCCGCCCCGCCAGCGTCAGCGCCCCCGCCGTCGCCGCGGTCCCGAGAACGAACTTTCGGCGATTCATGGATAGTGTCATTTCGCTAACCTCCCGTTGTTGTGTTTCGGATGCTCGGCCTCTCAAGTCATCCTAGTTTGACGGCCGGAATGGTTTGCCCAAACAGGCCGGCGCGTCCAAACGCCCCTTCCACGGCCCGGCGGAAATGATCGTCAGGACGAGAACCGTCGCCAGATACGGTAGCATCGACATGACCTGCGCCGGAATCCCGAACCCGCCGGCGCCCTGGGCATAGAGTTGCAGGATCGTAACCCCGCCGAACAGGTAAGCGCCGAGCAGCGCCCGCCATGGCCGCCAGGACGCGAACACCACCAACGCAACCGCGATCCAACCACGGCCTGCCGTCATCTCCTCCGCCCACATCGGCGTGTACGAGAGCGACAGGAACGCGCCACCCAAGCCGGCCATGGCGCCGCCAAACAAAACCGCATAGTAGCGAACGGCGATAACGTTGTAGCCGATCGAGTGGGCGGACAAGTCGGATTCACCCACGGCGCGCAGGATCATACCCGGCCGCGAACGCTTTAGGAACCAGGCCACCGCGGCGGTAGCGGCGATCGAGAGATAGACCAGCGCATCGTGGCCGAACAGTAACGGGCCGATCACCGGCAGATCACTCAATCCAGGAATCGCCAGCTTGGGCAAGGGGGTCACCGGCACCCCGACAAAGCCGGTGCCGAAAAGGGCGGATAGGCCGATGCCGAATATGGTCAGCGCCAGACCGGTGGCCACCTGGTTGGCCGCCAAGGTCAAGGTCAGCACGCCAAAGAGGAAGGCCATGGCGCCGCCGGCGAAAGCCGCGGACAGGACTCCCAGCAAGCTGCTCCCCGTGGTCACGGTGACGGCGAAGCCGACCACCGCGCCGGCCAGCATCATGCCCTCGACGCCCAGGTTGAGGACGCCGGACTTCTCGGCGATCAACTCGCCAATGGCGGCGAACAACAACGGCGTTGCGGCACCGATGATGGTCAACAGGACGAGTCCCAAGGAGGCGATGGTCATTGCCGGTCACCCGGCCACGGCGGGCGCCAAGCGCACCCGGTAACGGACGACGAAATCCGAGGCCAGCAGGAAGAAAAGCAACAGGCCCTGGAACGCGCCGGTTACCGCCTGGGGCAGGCCGACCTCCACCTGTGCGTTCTCGCCGCCGATGTAGGAAAGCGCAACCACCAGACCGGACAGAATGATGCCAAGGGGATGCAGCCGGCCGAGAAAGGCGACGATGATGGCGGTAAAGCCATAGCCGGGCGAGATTGCCGGCACCAATTGCCCGATCGGCCCGGCGATCTCGAAGGTGCCGGCCAGGCCGGCCAGGCCGCCGCTGGTCAACAGACAGAGCCAGATCAGGCGGGGGCGGCTGAACCCGGCAAAGCGTGCCGCGGCGGGGGCCTGCCCGACGACGCGAATCTGAAAGCCGATGATGGTGAAGGTGAGCAAGACCCAACCGGCCACGGCGATGAGAAGCGCCACCATGGTGCCAACGTGCAGGCGCGTCCCGTCCACCAGAATGGGTAAGATAGCGGCATCGGTGAACATGCGCGATTGCGGGAAGTTGAACCCGGTCGGGTCCTTCCACGGCCCATAGACAAGCGTACTCAGCAACAGGGTCGCGACGTACGTGAGCATCAGGCTGGTGAGGATCTCGTTCACGTCGAAGCGCGTTTTCAGGAAGGCGGGGATGGCGGCATAGAGAGCGCCGCCCGCGATTCCGGCGGCGCCCATCAGCGGCAAAATCCAGAACCCCGCGTCGCCCCATAAGGCCAGCGCCACACCGCCGGCGGCGATGGCCCCGCAGGTCAATTGACCCTCCGCCCCGATGTTCCACACATTGGCGCGAAAGCCTATGGCCAGGCCAACACCGATCATGATCAAGGGCGCCGCCTTGACCAGAAGCTCGCTCAAGCCATAGAGGGTCAGAAGCGGCGAGACGAAGAAGTGATAAAGCGCCGGCCCGGGGGCGTAGCCCATGAACACGAACAGCACCAGGCCGGTCAGCACCGTCAGGATCACCGCCGCCACCGGCGTGACATAAAGCAACACGCGGGATGTTTCACGCCGCGCCTCGATTCTAAGGTTTATCGCGGGTCTAAGGCGCATGGGCGGCCCTCGCACCCCGGGGCGCCGGATGCGCGTCGAGCCCGTGCACGCCGCCCATCAACAAGCCGATCTCGGCGACATCCGCTTCGGCGGTCACCAAGGCGTTGGAGAGGACGCCCACGTTGATCACCGCCAGCCGGTCGGTGATCGCCAGAAGCTCGTCCAGGTCCTGCGAGATCACGACGATGGCGGCCCCGTCGCGGGCCAGATCGACCAGGGCCTGATGGATGGTCGCGGCGGCACCCGCATCCACGCCCCAGGTGGGTTGCGAGACTACGAGAACGCCGGGGGCTTGCAGGATCTCCCGGCCGACCACGAACTTCTGCAAATTGCCGCCCGACAGACTTCCAGCCGACGCGGCGGTCCCCGGCGTGCGCACATCGAAGGTCTTGATCACCTTCTCGGCAAAGCGCCGCGCCGCCGCCGATTTGATGAAAATAGACGAGAGCAGCGCCAGGCGGTGATGACCGCTGAGCACGGTGTTCTCGGTTAGGCTCATGGCCGGCACCGCGGCGTGGCCGTTGCGCTCCTCCGGGACACAGCAGACGCCGAGGCGCCGGCGCGCCCCGGCGGAGAGGCGCCCGGCGGGCCGATCATCGACGCGAATGACGCTGTCATGGTGGGCCAACCGTTCGCCGGAGAGGGCGAGCATCAACTCGCTCTGCCCGTTGCCGGCGACCCCGGCGATGCCGAAGATCTCCCCGCCGTTCACGTCGAACGAGATGTTGCGCAATTCTATGCCGTGCAGGGTCTCCGGCGGCAGATCGAGACCCTCGACCCGCAGTCGCGCGGTGCCGCCGGCGGCGGCGGCGCGCCGGGTCACGGTCCGCACCTCGTGGCCCATCATGAGTTGCGCCATGGTGGCGGCGGTCTCTGCCGCCGGGTCGCATTCGGCCACCACCCGGCCGCCGCGCAGGATGGTGGCCCGGTGGCACAGCGCCTTGATCTCGCGCAGCTTGTGGCTGATGTAGAGAATCGAGCACCCTTCGGCGGCGAGCTGGCGCAAGGTCTCGAACAGCCGCTCCACTTCCTGCGGTGTCAGCACGGAGGTCGGCTCATCCATGATCAGCAGCTTCGGGTTCTGCAGCAGGCAACGGACGATCTCGATGCGCTGCCGTTCGCCCACCGACAGGCTATGCACCTCGCGGTGCGGGTCGAGAGGCAGGCCGTAAGCCTGCGATACCTCG
>JAJFGI010000258.1 GCA_021776215.1 Kiloniellaceae bacterium
GTGCCAACAATGCCGCCGCCAACGACCACTAGTTTTGTGACCAATTCGCTGACCTCCATGCCGCAGGCGCATTGTGCCAGAAACTTGTGTCGGCTGCGTCCTCCCCCGGCAAACCCGCGGTTGGAATGCCCAAATCATGCATCGCCCGTAGGACATAGTCGAAATGCTGAGGATCAGGATAGCCCAGACCGTGAGTCAGCGACGCCCCCAAGAGCGAGAGACCCCTGATGTCCCGAAGCTGCCGGGCATGCTCTGTCCTGGTCATATCGGGTCGAGCCATTAAACACGCATCGAGTGCGACGTCCTCATTGGTGAAGGCGAGCGTCCAACCGTGAAGTATCGCGTTGACGGTGGCTTGCACCAGATCTCGAGTCTGTTCGATCAAATTCCTGTGCACGAGCAATCCATCCTTGAGAAGCGAGGCGCCCAGTGGCGCGGCCGTGAAGGTCCGGAGACGGTCGCGACCTGCTGCTTCTTCCGCTTGATGAAGCTCGTGATAAGTCGTCATTTGCGCACAGTCGATCTCACCCGCCAGGAACGGCGCAACCGTGTTGGCTAATGGGATTCGCTCGACGGCACCGTCAGCTACACCGGCCTTTAGAAGCATCCACCGCAACTCCAGATCTTCGTGGCCCGGCCAGACACCGACGCGCCGGCCCCGCAAGTCAGCGACGGACTCAATTCCGGAATTGGCCTTCACCGGGTAGACAAGGGGGCTCTCTTGCTGAATGGCGAGAACAAAGCGAAGATCGGCAGGGCATCTCGACTCCAGGAGATGGCTCGGGCTTGCAACCGCCATCTCTGCATCGCCGGATAGCAAGGCCTCGGTACCCGACTGATCGAATCGGATAGGCTCACAGACAATGTGGACGCCCGCCTTTTTCGCGAGGTTCATCTGCTCTGCAATATGATAGCCCGCGAACTGAGCCTGCGGATGCCAGAGCAGCCGAATTCGCACTTCCTGCATGATATGAGCTCGAGGCCGCCCGGGGGCGGCCCCGTTCCCTCGTCAACCTTTCGGGCAATTAATGGTCTTGTACTTGGCCGGAGCCTTATCCCAGAACGCATTGGTGAAGCCCTTGCTAAGATCGATACCCTGATCGATCAGTTTTGCATCGAGCAAGATCTTCTGCGAGGTTTCCCACTCCGCCATCACGGACTGGCCGAACTTGCCTTCGAGTGTCGGCCCGGAGCAGAACAAATCCCCCATTGCCTTGATTTGATTGACTTGCTCGTTGACCTTCATCTCCGAGTTGTACTTCACCACGATCTTCGCCGCGGCTTCGGGATTGGCCAGTGCCTCCTGCCAGCCACGTAGCGTCGCATCTACGACCGCCTGCACCGCATCAGGCCGCTCCTTGATCACCTGCTCGGTCGTGAAGATGCCGGTATTGACCATCGCAACCCCGGAATCGCTGGCGTCGAGGAACACGAGATCTTCCTTCTTGATGCCTTGGGCGTAAACCTGTTGCAGCTCGTTATAAATCGTTGCCTGCATGACTTCGTAGTCGCCATTCAGCCAGGCAATGATATCGAAACTCTGATTGATGATCGTCACGTCGGTCTGTTTGATACCCGCCGCATTCAGCATCGCCAGGAATTCTTGCTCGTCCCCTCCAAACCACAGGCCGACACTGTGGCCCTTCATGTCCTCGATCGACTTGATGCCGGTTTCCTTCCGGGCGATGTATACAGATGCACTCTTGTGGCCGAACTGGACAACGGTCACGAGCGGCGCTTCGTTCGCGCGCGCCGCGATGACCTGATTGGGATGACCGATGCCGAAGGAGTCTGATCCTTGCGCCACCGTGATCGCGGGTTTCAGATCCGGCCCCGCGGGATACAGTTCCATCGTCACGCCGGCCTCCTTGTAATAACCCTTCTCCAGCGCGACCAACGGGCCCGCGAATTGGCCTTGAATGACCCACTCAAGGCGCATCGTCTCGTCGGCATAAGCGGTACCGGAGATCGACAGAAAACCGAGAACTGTGACAACTAGCCATCCAATGCGTGACATCGTGTGTCCTCCTCTGTTTTGACTGCTTTGGTTAGAGCTCAGCTCGCATCGAGCTGTGCCAGGGAATAGTTAATCGCTCCACGGCCGTGACGATGGCAAAGAACACGAGACCGATAACGGCCGAGATGACCAGAGCCGCCCACAGACGCGGCATGTTAAGCGTGCGGTAGGTCGTCATGATCACGAAACCCAGCCCCTTATCTGCCTGTACGAACTCGGCGACGATCGCGCCAATGACCGAAAAGGTCACATTGATCTTGATACCGACGAAGACAAAGGGCAGAGCGCTCGGCAACCGCATCTTGAAGAACCGCTGCGCAGGGGTCGCGGCGGCAACGTGAAACACGTCCATGACCGTACGATCGTAGGACTGAAGCCCCTTCATCATGTTGAGAGCCAGCGGGAAGAAGGAGAGAAAGGTCGTCACGGCAATCTTGGACTCGATACCATGGCCAAACCAGAGAATGATGATCGGCGCGATAGCCACGACCGGAATAGTGTTGGCGGCAATGACAAAGGGAAGAAGCCCGCGGCTAAGCAGGCGCGAATAAGCGAATCCCGTACCCAGAATCGCGCCCAGAAATGAACCGATGATGAGGCCGCTGACCGCCTCAAGCAGCGTGACACCCGCGTGAAACATCAACGCGCCGGGATTTCCCCAGAATGCACTCCAGATCCTGCTCGGAGCGGGAACAAAATAACTGGGAATCTCCAGTGCAATCGTTATGACTTCCCAAACGACGCCGACGATAATTGCCGTCGCGATCGGCGGCCAGATCAGCGGCCAGGCCTTTGCCAACCAGCCGATACCGGCGCGCTCGGAATCCGCGAACCTATCCGCCATGACCTGCATATCCCTTCTCAAGTTCTGCGGCACCAAGACGGATAAGATCCATGTATCGGGGATCCTCCCGCGTGGCGAGCGAGCGCGGTCGCGGCAGTTCCACGTCAATGACCGATACGATGCGTCCGGGGCGTGGCGACATGACCACGACGCGATCGGACAACAGGACGGCTTCGCGTATGGAGTGGGTCACAAACAGAACGGTGGCGCGCGTGGCCTCCGAAATACCCACAAGCTCCATGTTCATTCGGTCTCTTGTAATTTGATCGAGCGCACCGAACGGCTCGTCCATCAGCAAGACGCGTGGCTTTGTTGCCAATGCGCGCGCGATCGCCGCGCGCTGCCGCATGCCGCCGGAAAGCTGTCGCGGCCACGCCGCCTCAAAGCCCCTCAGCCCAACCAGTTCGATAAGCTCGCGGCTTCTTTCCTCGCGCTCCTTCCGGGACATCTGAGCCAACTCAAGCGGCAAAGAGACATTTTCCAGGATACGCCTCCATTCCAGGAGCGCCGCATCCTGGAAAACGAAACCGACATCACGGGCCAGCCGGGCTTCCGCCGGCTTGCGCCCGTTCACCTCCACGGTGCCCTCAGTCGGCTGGATAAGGTCCGAAACGACGCGTAACAGCGTGCTCTTGCCGCACCCCGATGGCCCGATGAGAGACACGAACTCCTGCTCGCGGACCATGAGCGAGAATCCAGCCAAAGCTTGCACGGCGGGATGATTCTCTTGCCCGGGGTAGACGACGGAGACGTTCGAGAGTGCGACGCAAGCCGTCGCCGAATCGGATTGCAACTCAGCTGTCCGGTCGCGCGGCCTAGGGTTCATCCGTATCGCCCTCCGCCGGCAAACCAATCATCGAATCCGGGTGCGGTCCGGACCACGACGCTCTTCTTGCGCAAATAGCTCTTGAGCGCGTCCCAGCCATTCTCCTTGCCGTAACCGCTTGCCCCCCACCCGCCCCAGACGGTTCGCGGGTCGTTCTTATGGTGATCATTGACCCAGATAATGCCGGCGTTCAGTTGGCCGGCAATCCTGTGCGCGCGCCCGACGTCAGCCGTCCAGATCGCTGCGCCCAGAGCAAAGGCGCCGTCATTCGCCAGTGCGACTGCCTCGGCCTCATCGCGATACGGCATGACCCCGATGACGGGGCCAAACACCTCCTCGCAGAACAGGTGCATCTTCGGGTTGATATCCGCAAACACGGTGGGCTCAACGAAGAACCCCTCTTTCATCTCGTGCGTCATGGCACTGGGCCGGCCGCCGCCGGCGACGAGCCGGGCGCCCGCTGCGCTCGCGCGTTTGATATGATCAAGGCATCGGTCACGCGCCGCGGCCGAGATCACCGGCCCCATGTCGGTAACGGGATCCGCGGGATCGCCAATGCGGAGAGCCGATGCGCGGGCGGCGAGCCGGTCTACGAACTCACGATAGACTGGTTCGGCGACGAGAATACGCGCGCCGGACACACATGTCTGACCGGCCGCAACGAACGCAGCGAAGGTGGCGCCCGCCGCCGCTTCCTCCAGATTGGCGTCCTCGGCAACAAGTATCGGCGTCTTTCCGCCTAGCTCCAGGGTACAGGGTACCAGCCTTTCCGCGGCCGCCGCAGCGACACGCTTGCCGGTGTCGGTTCCGCCGGTGAGATCGATGCGCATAACCTCGGGCGCCGCACACACTGCCCGGCCGGTCTCCGCGCCCCCGGTTACGACATTTACGGTGCCCGGCGGCAGGTCCGCTTCGCGGCACCACTCGGCCAAAATCAATGGCGATACGGGCGCCAGTTCGGACGGCTTGATAAGGCATACATTGCCAGCGGCGAGTGCCGCCGAAAGCTTTTTGATGAGGATTAGGATGGGATGATTCCACGGCGTGAGGAGGGCGCACACGCCGTACGGCTCGTAAGCGGTATATGTGAGGAATCCGCCCTTGACGCGGTTTGATTCCGCCTCCAACCCCAGAATGATCCCCGAGAAATATTCGAGCCACTCGGGAATGCGCCTCATCTGCGCGCGCATCTCCCGTATCGGCCGACCCGTCACCGCCGATTCAATGGCGGCCAGATCCTGAATTCGGCTACGGATTATGTCGGCGAGGCGGCGCAGAGGCCGGGCTCTTTCTCCAGGATCGGTCTGTGACCAATCTGGAAAGGCGGCGGCCGCGGCTCGCGCAGCAGCGGCCACGTCAGCGGCCGTGGCGTCCGGTACGGTCGCAATCAGATCGCGTGTCGCCGGGCTGAGTATTTCGAGACGTCTGTCGCTTTTCGACTCCACCGGCGAGCCGCCATAGTGGAGGTCATAGTGGCGAAGCGTGAGCAAATCTGCGGTCATTGCCATTCTAAATGATCGACGATCGCGACGTGATTCCACCATCCACCGTGAAGATCGCGCCGCTCGTGTAGGCCGAACGGTCCGATGCGAGAAAAGCCATCAGATCCGCGATCTCCCGAATCTTGGCAGGCCGGCCCAACGGGTACCGCGCCATCAGCTCGCGCCATCGGCTTTCGTCACCGTACCAATCGACAGCCCGGCGCTTTAGGAGCTTGTAGATCCGTTCAGTTTCGACGGGTCCCGGATTCACACCGACGACGCGCACGCCGTCGTCAATGCTTTTCCCTCCGAGCGCACGGGTAAAAGCCATCAAGCTGGCGTTTCCGGTGGTCCCCGCGATGTAGTCGGCATCGTATCGCTCGCCGGCATTTCCGATGTCATTGATGATGACACCTCGATTGCGTGCCTTCATCCGGGCATAGAAAACCCGCGTCAGATTGATGTAGCCGAAAACCTTCAGGTCCCAACCATCACGCCAGGATCGGTCGTTGAAGGAAGCGAGATTACCCCCTGGGATCGCCCCGGCGTTGTTGATAAGGATGTCGATATCGCCAGCGACTTCCGCGAGCCTCTCGACTGCCCCTGGCTCGGTGAGATCGAGCGGGTGCAGCGTGACCTCGACCGAACAGGCTGCCGTAATCTCGTCCCTGACCCGCTGGAGGTTTTCGGCATTGCGCGCCGTCAGGTGCAGATTGCAGCCCTCTTCGGCAAAGACAATTGCAACTCCCTCGCCGATCCCTTGGGAGGCGCCGGTGATCAGTACATTACGACCCCTGAGCCCCAGATCCATCTGATCCTCCCGAAACGACAGAGTTCGGTATATTACCAAATGTACACACCATGTATACATGATATTGTCGCTTGCGTCTGGCGACATTGGCACTTAAGCGCAAAGCGTTTTTGCTATGGTGGGACTTGGTATATGACGACAGCAGTGATGCGAGAATCGGACCGCGCAGAAGCCGGTGACCAACAGACCTTGGTCGAGCGGCTAAGCTCAGCGATACAAGGCGATATCCTCGAGGGAAAACTGCGCCCGGGCGATCGTCTGGAAGAGCCGGTTCTCTCCCGAAAATACGCCGTGTCCCGGACCCCAATTCGGGAGGCGTTGAGGCAATTGGCGTCGACCCAGCTGGTGGAGATTCGGCCACGAGCCGGCGCAGTTGTTGCGAGTCCCACGGCCGGCGAAATCATCGATCTGTTCGAGCTTGTCGCCGAGCTCGAGGGCGTGGCGGCGCGCCTGGCAACGGAGCGGCTCGAAAATTCCGACCTTGCGGCCATCGAGGACGCGCATTCCGTCTGTCAGAAAGCCGCTAGGGGAGATGACGCGGCGGCGTATTATCGCGTGAATGGCGACTTCCATCTGGCCATTCACAAGGCTGCAAAGAATTTGGTTCTCCTCAAGGAAATCCGAGCGCTCGACATGCGGCTCTCACCGTATCGGCGGTTCATCACTTTCCGCGCGGGTCGAACTCAAATGGCCCTGAGAGAGCATGACCAGATTCTTCGCGCGCTCCAGAAACGGGATTCGAGCCTCGCCCAGGCGGCCATGAGCGATCATGTTCGAATTCTCGGCGAGGATGCAGTGGGTCTTGTAAAGGGCCTTCGAGTCGGATGATGGCGCGAGTGGAAGATGCCGGCGCACCTGGCGCCAGGCATTTGGGCATTCTACTCCCCTCCTCCAACACTGTTGTCGAGGCCGAAGCGCCGAACCTCATCCCCGCAGATGGGTCCGTCGTGCTTCATTACTCGCGTTTCAGAGTAACGGTCATTTCGGAGTCCTCGGTATCTCAAGCACAGTTCGAACAGCAAAAGATGCTCGACGCCGCAAGCTTGCTTGCGGACGCAAAGGTTGACTGCATGGTATGGGCCGGAACGGCGGCTAGTTGGCTTGGGTTTGACCGCGATCAAGAACTCTGTCGAGGCATCCAAGCCGGAACATCGATTCGCGCCATAACATCTGTGCTTGCTATCAATGCTCAGCTCAAGGTTCTGGGTGCACGACGGATCGGCCTTGTTACTCCGTACGTTGCCGGGCTGGAAAGCAGCATAAAGCGGAACTACGCCGCTATCGGCATTGAGACGGTGGCATCCGAACGGCTCGACTTGACAACGAATACGGACTACGCCGCCGTAACGCCCCGGCAGATCTCGCAGATGTGCAGGGCCACCGCCAGACCAAAGCCAGACGCAATAGTTGTCATGTGCACAAACCTCCGAGCGGCGGCGGTGGCGCATTCTCTAAGCAGCGAAATCGGTATTCCGGTCATCGACTCGGTTGCCGCAACGATTCGCTATGCCATGCAAGAGGCCATCCACCCCCATTGAGGATCCCATGGGTTGAGTGCAGTCATGTATCCGGCCCCATAACCGCTGGTCCTGATGAAGTCTGCTCACCGGATCCCACTCAGACAATCTAGGTTCTGAGGCAGGCCAACCGTTTTCCGGATTGGCTGGGCTTGGGAACGACAACGCGATAACTCGTGGTGGATCCCGGCCACCGCATCGGAGGCGCCGGCTTCGCTGCCGCTTCAACCCTCGAGGGCATACCCGAGCTCCGGCAGGGACTCCTGCCTAAGGTGAGCGAGTCGGCGCAGGTGTTCGGTGTTTTTGTAGACCCAGCCGTGACCGGGGTCGCGGCGGGCCATCCCGGCCTCCACTGCCGCCCGCGCCGTTGCTTCGGCAACCGCCGGGTAAAGCGTCGGCGAGAGCGGACTGGGCAGGATCCTTTCCGTATGCCGGTCGGCGGCGGGAAGATCCCCGGCGATCGCCCGAGCAGCCGCCAGGCACATCTCGCGGGTAATCTCCTTCGCCCGAGTGTCCAGGGCGGCGCGCATCAGCGCCGGGAAAGCCAGAACGTTGTTGCAGTGGTTGGGATAGTCGAAGCGGCCGCTGGCCACCAGCGCGGCACCGGCGGCCTCGGCCGCGTCGGGCAGGATTTCGGGGTCCGGGTTGGCCAAGGCGAAGACCAGAGGATCGCGCGCCATGGAGCGTATCATCGTGGGCGAGACTATGCCGCCAACCGAAAGGCCGATAAAAAGATCTGCCCCGCGTAGGGCGTCCGCGAGGTCACCGCGCCGGCCTTCCCGATTGGTAAAGTGCGCGATGGCACGCCAATGCCTGTGAGGATAGCGCTCGCTCCGGACCAAAATTCCCGGCTTGTCCACGGCGACGATATTGCCGATACCCAGCGCCTTCAGCATGTCGATGCAGGCCGTGCCCGCCGCCCCGCAACCGTTGACCACCGCGGTAATCTCCGCCGCCCGCCGGCCGGTGACCGCGAGCGCGTTGATGACCGCAGCCGTGATCACCGTGGCGGTCCCGTACTGGTCGTCGTGCAGGATCGGCACCGGGAGCGCACCGGAGAGGCGGCCCATCACCTCGAAGCAGTCCGGTGCCGCTACGTCTTCCAGGTTGAATCCGCCGAAACTGGGCTCCAAGGCGGTGATCAGGTCGACCAGATGATCGGGTCCGCGTGTGTCCACGCAGAGCGGCATGCAGTCAACCCCGGCCAGCAGCTTGAACATGACCGCCTTGCCTTCCATCACCGGCATGCCGGCACGTGGGCCAACATTGCCGTAGCCCAAAACGGCCGTCCCATCGGTCACCAAGGCGATAAAGTTGTCCTTGGCGGTCTGCTCGTGGATCGCCTCGGGCTCGGCCGCGATCAGCTTCACCGCGTGACCGACACCGGGGGTGAAGGCCACGGCGATATCCTCGACCCCGCGCACCACGACTTTAGGCAGAATTTCGATCTTGCCGTGGCCATGATAGACGTCGCGCCCGAAGGCCAAGGCGACCTCGGGCGAAATCACCTTGCCGCGCATTCTCGAGTACTCCTTCTTTATTTGCCGACCATGCGCGCGACGGTTGCGCGCGCCGCATCGAAGCCTTCGCGCACGTAGATTTCGTAAAGCGGGATTTGGCCGAGCTGGGACCAGACGTAGTTCTTCAGCTGATTGAACGCTCGGCCTTCCAAGTCGGCGCCGGAGAGGCCGAGATCGTCGGTGGCGATCTGTTTCAGCATCGGCCAGGTATAGAGATGTGCCGCGCCCATGGTGTAGGGCCAGTTCATGTCGGCCATGTGGACGACCCACTGCTCCGCCGGCTGGGTCGCGAGCACCAGCTTGCCATTTTTGCGCTCGAGCAAGCCGTAGTCGACCGGATCGACCTGGGCCATGACCGCCGCGGATCTGATGAAATGGCAAACGCGGTCGAGGCCGATCCAGTTCGCCACCACCTTGCGCCCATCCATCGACGCATCGAGCATCGACATCTGATGCGCCGCCGCCATCGCCATGACAATGCGCGAGTCGTAGCGCCGGTACATTAATTCGGCGGTGACGTAGATGCAGTGCGCGTGCCAGGTGTCGTCGTAGACCGTGCGCGGCTCCTCGAGCCAGGAGCCGTTGTCGAGCCATTGATAGAGCCAGACCTTGGGATACTCGTGCACCAGGAGCGAGACCACCGGCAGGTCGCGATTGATCGGCAATCCGTACACCTGGCGATAGTTCTGGGTATAGGCGTCGGCCATGCGAATGTTGTAGGCGACGGTGAGCGCCAGACCGCCCGGATGGGCATTGTAGAAGTCGTTATGACTCGAGGGTGCCGTCAGGTAGGTCTGTGGCTCCATGTGGCCGCGCGGCCATACATGATCGGGATCGTCCTTCGAGTTGAAGAAACCGAGCTTGACCATATCCTTGAACAGTTTGCGGCGGTCATCATCGCTCGGGTACATCTCGAGAAAGGTCACTTTGGGCGCGGCGATGCACTCGCGCATCAGACGGCGATAGCCCTCGTCCTCCAGACTGTTGGCGGTCTGAAGCAGCTCGTTGTAGGTCCCGACGATCAGGCGCGACGCGCGCGCCATCTCCTCCGGCGACATTGCCACGATGCTTTCAAGGCTGCGCTGCGGCTCCAGCTCAAGGTCGCCCGAAAACGTCGAATAGGCGAACTTCCCAGGCATCGCACCACCGATTCCTCCCGGCCCATGCTGCTGGCACATACTTTTTACCTCCCTTGGTTTTCCCAATTTGCTCGAGCGCCTGCTCTCTAGCGAAAGAACAACTCGCTCTCCTTGTCGATCAAGTGCTCGGCCCTCGGCGTGAAGCCCAGCCAGGCGGGCCCTTCCCGCCGCACCGCGTGATCCGTCGGCACCACGGCCTTGATGATGCCGTGCGCGAAGCGCAGGTCCAAAATGCTCTTGCTGCCCAAACGTTCGATCCAGACGACCTCGCCGGCAAACGGCGTGTCCGGCCCCTCGCCCGGCGCAATGCGCAGGGCCTCCGGCCGTAGTCCGAAGGCGAGCTTGCGCGGCAAGCGAGAGGCGCTCTCCAACCCCCCGATACCGTCGACCGGGATGCTGAAACCCGGCCCCTTAAGCGTCGCGCCATCCGTCCCGCCACTCAGTTCGGCGTCGATAATGTTCATCGGCGGCTGCCCGATGAAGCGCGCCACGAAAGCGCTCACCGGCCGATGGTAGACGTCGTCCGGCGTGCCGATCTGTTCGAAGCGGCCATTGTTTAAGACCGCGATACGGTCCGACATGGACATGGCTTCCACCTGATCGTGAGTTACGTAAATCTGCGTCTGGCCGATATGCCGGTGCAAGTTCTTGAATTCGATCCTAAGAGCAATACGAATGCGCGCATCTAGGTTGGTGAGCGGTTCGTCCAGCATCAGGAGATCCGCCGGCCGCGCAATGGCCCGACCGATCGCCACGCGCTGCTGCTCGCCGCCGGAAAAGGTTTGCGGCAGGCGGTCAAGAACGTGGCTCACCTTGAGCATCTCGGCGACCTCGTTGACCCGTCGCGCGATTTCGGTCTCGGCGACACCGGCGGTACGCAGTGGGAAAGCAATGTTGTCCCGCCCGCTCAGGGTCGGAAAGAGGGCGATATTCTGGAACAGCAGGCTGACATTGCGGTGGCGTGGCTCCAACCGCGTGACGTCACGGCCGGAAAGTAGAATCCGCCCCCCGTCCGGTCGATGCAGCCCGGCAATGGTCTTGAGCAGAGTCGACTTGCCGGCATTGGTCGGCCCGACCACGCAGAAAAACTCGCCGTCCTCAACGTCGAAGCCGAGATCGCGGAGCGCGTGGAGATCGCCGAAGGACTTGCATAGGCTTTCGACCGATAGCTTGATCATGCCGCGGCCTCCCGGCTGCGGCGTGCCATGATCCGTTCATCCAAAGGGTGGATCAAGTGAGCTTGCTCAATATCGAGGGATAGATGCAGGCGCTCGCCCTCTTGAGCAAATCCTGGCTCCGTAACGACCGCCACCAGTTCATCGCCATAGGTGACATGCAAAACATGCTCGGCACCAAAATTCTCGACCAGGCGAATCTCGCTTTCGGCGGTTCCCTCGCGCGGCTCATGGCTGGCGCGGAAATGGTGCGGGCGCACGGCCAGCAAATAGTCCCCGACCGGAACATCCCGCCCGGCAAGACCGAGACCGGAATGGAGAGCCGTGTTGACCACCAGTTTTCCCTGTGCATCCTCGACGCGGCAGGGGACGATGTTGATCGGCGGGTCGCCGATGAACTGCGCGACGAAGCGGTCGACGGGACGGTGGTAGATATCCTCGGGTGTGCCGGCCTGAAGCACGGCGCCATCGCGCATCACGGCGATCCGGTCGGACATGGAGAGCGCCTCGACCTGATCGTGGGTGACGTAAAGAACCGTCTGCTCCAGATCTTTCTGGATCTGCTTCAGCTCGCTGCGCAAACTGGCGCGCAGTGAGGCATCCAAGTTCGACATCGGCTCGTCGAGCAGCAAAAGCTCCGGTTTGGTGACCAGGACGCGGGCCAGGGCGACGCGTTGCATCTCGCTCATATTCAGATCACCCCCGCGCGCGCCCAGTATGTCGCACAATGCAAGCTTCTCGCTGATTTCGGCAACGGCGCGATGGCGCTCTTTCCGCGGCATGCCTTGCGATTCGAGGCCGAAAGCGAGGTTGGCCCGCACCGTAAGCCGGCTGAAGACCGCGTAATCCTGAAAAACCAGCCCGATGCGGCGCTTGCGTGGTGCCATCTTATTGACAACCCGGCCATCCACCAGAATCTCGCCGCTGTCGGGGGCAAGGAATCCGGCAATCATCGACAGAGTCGTCGACTTGCCGCAACCCGACGGACCGAGCAACGACAGAAACTCGCCCTTCCGCAGCGCCAGATCGAGGCCCTTGACCGCCACGACCCCATCAAAAGATTTGCGGACCCCTCGAAGCTCCAGTTTGATGTCGTCGGTCATGCCCCAGGCTACCGTTTGATGGCGCCGAATGTCAGTCCGCGGACCAGATGGCGCTGAATGACATAACCGAAAAGAATAACCGGCAAGGTCGAGATGGTGCCCATGGCCGCTTGCACGCCATAGAGCTTACCGGAAGAGGCCGAGACATAGTTCGCAACCTGCAGAGTCACCGTGATCACATTGCCCGCCGTAAGCACCAAGGCAAAGAGAAACTCCGACCAATTGAGGATGAAGATGAACAGGGCGGTGGCCAATACGCCGCCCTTGATGAGCGGCAAGGTAATCGTCAGGAAAGCCCGGAATTGGCTCATGCCATGGACCATAGCCGCCCCTTCGAGCTCAAGGGGCACCTCCTCGATAAAGGACCGGATCATCCATATTGAAAAGGGCAAGGTGAAAGCTGTGTAAGCGAGAACCAGGCCGAAATAGGTATCGGACAGACGCAAAATCGAGAACAGCGCGACGATCGGCACCACCACCGCAATCGGCGGCATCATACGCACGGTGAGGAATTGGAAGGGATAGTTCTCGCCGCCGGTCCTGAATCGTACGATGGAGTAAGCCGCTAGCGTGCCGAACATTACGGAAAAGAAAGTCGCAAAGGTCGAGATGATGGCCGAGTCCTGAAAGGCCTTCCAAGCGCTTCCCGATACCTTGTAGTCGAGCGAGCCCTGCTGGGCCGTCGCAAATTCGCGCGCGGCCTCTGGAAAAAAGACGATGCGGTAGTTCTGCAATGTCGGCGCATCGGTCAGCCAGACCGGCGGCCAGCTTGCCCACTGATCATAAGGCTTGAAAGAGGTCGCGATCAGCCAATAGATCGGAAAGAAGGCGATGATCATGGAAACGACCACCGCCGTGCGCTTGAGAATCGTCACCCAGAGCGGGTTTTCGTTCATCGTCCCGCGCTCCTACCCATGTCTTGTCATCGGCCGCGCCAGGACTAGACAGATCGAAATCACGACCACCAGCACCAGCAGGGCGGCAGCCGCGATGTAACCCATGCGGAAGTAGACGAAGGCGCCATTGTACATGAACATGGAAATGGTCTCGGTCGCGCCGCCCGGCTGACCCCGGGTGAGGATGTAGACCGGATCGAAGATTTTAAAGGTTTCGATCGAGCGGATGAGTAGCGCGATCGAGATCACCGGCAAGAGCAGCGGCAACATGATCTTGAAAAAGATCCGCGCCGGCGAAGCGCCGAGGACGATGGCCGCCCGCACCTGGTTTTGCGGCAGGTTCATCAAACCGGTCAGGACCAAAAGGAACATCAAGGGTGTCCACTGCCAAATTTCGGCCAGCATGATGGGCGCCATCGCCCAGGTCGGATGGGACAGCCAGGAGAATTCGTAGGGCGAGCCGATCACCAGCGAGACCAGATGGTTGATCGGCCCTCTTTCGTTGAAAAGCATGAAAAAGGCATTGGCCGCATCGACCGGGATAATCATCATCGGCAAGATGATGACGCTGACGGCGACCCGCCGCCAGGGCCACTCGTCGAGGAATAGCAACGCGAGCCCAAGCGCCAGTCCCAGCTCTATAGAAACGCAGACCGCGACCACGAAAAGCGTCCGCAAGACGGCATTGGTGAAGCGGCTGTCGTACCAAAGATCATAGAAGTTCCAAAACCAGATCGGCTCGGCCTTGAACCAGGCAATTGCCTGGGTCGGCTGCCAGTCGGTGATGGCGAGCCAAAGAATGATGAGGGTCGGAACGACCACCACGACCATCATGGTGAGTTGTGCCGGCAAGACCAGCAGGATATTGAAGCGGGGCAGGTAGCGGCTCCACCCCTGCTCCTGAGAAGGATGTGGACCATCCACGCCTTGGGTGGTCATGGCCTTATTGCTCCCTTGAAATAGAACGGCACGGCCGTCCGTCAACGGCCGTGCCGCCCTCCCGCCCGATTAGCTCAACCGACTGCGAATGTCGGCCGGATAACTTGACTTCAAAAAGGCCCACTGGACCTTTTGACTGCGATTGCCCATTCGGCGCGTGATTCGTTCCCACGCCTTCGCGGTGTCGTCGAGCGCCGCCTTTGCCGATTTCGTCCCGGCATCTGCGGCCCCCAAATTAACACGCAACTCGTCGAAATACTCCCCTTGACCCTTAAGATAAAGGTCTGGAATCGAACCGCGCATCGATTCCCTATGCACGGCCAGAAACTCGGGCGAATAGGTTTTAATAATTTCCGCATCCTCGTAATGAGCGCCGCGGAAGGGATCGAAATAGCCGTCCGGATCGCGCACGGCGATGGTCGACATCGCGGGGCTACAGGCATAGAGCGTGAAGAGATAGGCGATCTCGGGCTCCTTGGAGATCGAGGAGACGACGTAATTCCAACCCCAGTTGAAATACGGGGTCTTCAGAAGTTTGCCGTCGACCATGCCGCCCGGCATCGATCCGAATGCCATGCGGCCTTTTAGTTTCGATTTGTCGCTGTTCAGGAATTTCTGGGTTCCGCCCCAGCCAATGTCGGCAAACTTGTCGCCGGCACCGAAGGCCTCGAAGTTTTCAAAAAGACCATTGGTACGGGCGCCGGGATATAGGTGCTTGGAAGCCGCCAGCATCTCCTCCAAGGCCGCCACGCCACCGGCGTTGTTGATCTGCGGATTGAGGTCATCATCGAGCGGGTAGAAACCCTTGGCATGGAAACGACCCCACCATTCCCACGCCAGGAAGTATTGGGTGCGGAACAGCGCGCCGCCATACATTCCCTTATCGGGGCGATGGAACCAAGCCATCATGGCATCCAGTTCCTCCCAGGTATCCGGCACCTTCAGATCGTAGCCGTGCTTATCGGCAAAACCTTTTTTTTCGTCGACATTGTCGAGCCAGTCCTTGTTGTAAAACATGACGTAGGTATCGCCGTCAGTTTGATAGCCGTAGAAGCTGCCCTTGTAGTAGTCGCCGATCGAATAGAGCGCGTCATCCTGGAACCCTGCCGGCTCGTATTTAATGGCGTACTGATCCATGTTGACCAGGATGCCGGATTCCGCCAAGTCGGGTATGCCGAAGGTCGCCGGCAAGGCGATATCGAAGGCACCGGTCTTGGATACGGCCTCGAGCAGGACCTTTTGGTTGATCTCGCCCAAGGGAACCTCGAGATAATTTACCGCAATTCCGGTCTCCGCGGTAAAACGGTCGGCGACCGGCTTCACGTTACCCAACGAGCCCGAGGGCTGCATGATGGTGAGCGTCACGCTGCGTCCGGCGGCAAGCTCCTTGGCGGCCTTAGCCGCCTCGATGTGCACGTCGGCCAAGGTCGCGGCCTGGGCGGCGCGCGGTCGCATGACAAAGCTCGGGACCAAACTCAACAGGCCCGCCGTGGCCGTTGCCCCCTGCAAGAAATTCCGCCGGGTGCTCCGGCCTCCCTCAACGATCTTCGACATTTTCACCTCCCTATTCTTGATTTTACCGCCGGCATGCTTGCCGCACGGCCCTACTTCATCACCACACTCTTGCTTCGGTCCTGGCCAACCAGAACAGCCGCAATCACGACGGCGCCCTTGACCATCATCTGGCTGTATTGATTGACCCCCATGAGATTGAGCCCATTGTCGAGCAGGGCGATAATCAGCACGCCGATCAACGTGCGATGCACGCCGCCGACTCCGCCGGAGAGCGACGTGCCACCAACCACGATCGCCGCCAAGCTGTTGAGCAAGAGGTCCTGGCCCAGAGTGGGCCCCGCTGTTCCCAGACGGGCGACAGCCAAGGCACCCGCCAAGCCGGCCATCATGCCCGACAGAGCGAAGGCCGTGACCTTATAGCGCCGCACCGGAATCCCGGTCGTTCGCGCCACCGCCTCGCCGCCGCCAATGATGAACATGTAGCGGCCGAAGCGCGTCTTGAAGCAGACGAAAACCATCACCAGCCAGGCGCCAATCGCGAAAAGCCCGATGTTCTGCACGAAAGGGATCAGCTGGCCGATGGCCAGGTTCTCAAAATTTGATGAGTCGTATCGTATGGCCCTGCCTTGCAGAAGCTCCCAGGCGGCGCCGGTGAATATCGAAAGACTGCCCAAGGTCACGACGAAGGAGGGAATTTTGCCATAGGCGAAAATGACGCCGTTGGCCGTACCTAACAGCGCGCCGACCAGGATGCCGACTGCCAGCGCCTCAACGCCAAGTCCCAGCGCATTGATCGCATTGACCGTGATGGCCCCCACCAGCAGCACGATCGCCCCGACGGAAAGATCGATGCTCCCCATCAAGACCACGAAGGTGGCGCCCAGACATGCAAGAAGCAGGGCGCTGGCCTGGCCAGAGATCGCCCGCAGATTCCGCAGGGTCATGAAGGCATCGGTCGCAAAGGTGAAAAACAAGATGATGAACAGAACGACAATCACCGGCAGCCACATCCCGGCGATGACATCCAGATGATGCCGCCGTGGTGGCGCGAATAGTGTCGAGAAGAGACTAGCCATCACGCAACAACCGCTTCCACATATTCGGTGGCCTGCGGCCTGCGACCGCCGGCTCCGTTGGCATCGCTGCTGAGCATCAGCTCGATCAGTTGCCGTTCACTTGGCTTGCCATCGGGCGCGGCGGGCACCATTTTCGTCACCCGGCCGTGCTGCATGATCGCGATACGGTTCGACAGGCCGATCAATTCCAGTAGATCGTCGGTGATCAGCATGACCGCCACGCCGTCTGCCGTGAGACCTCGGATCAGCTGGTAGATTTCCTCCTTGGCACCGGCATCGACACCGCGGGTCGGGTTATCGAGAATTAGAACCTTCAACTGGCGACACAGCCATCGCGCCAGCACCACCTTCTGCTGGTTGCCCCCGGACAGCCGCTCACAGGGGACCTTCGCGTTGTCCGCCTTGATGTTCAGCAGTTCGATAGAGCGCTCGGCAACGTCGATCTCATGCTGGTTCCGCCAAATCCCCAGCCGGTTGGCGAAGATATCCCCCCCGCTCGCCATGGTCACGTTCCAGGCCAACGGAAAGGGCGAGATCATCCCCTCCGTCAGCCGTTCCGCGGGGACATAGCCCACGCCCTTGCCAACAAGATCACGCACCTCGGGCCGGCGTGCCGGGTGGGCGCCCAAGGTCACGGTGCCACGATCGGGCGCCACAATTCCCGCAGCACCTTTGCCGAACTCGGATTTGCCCGAGTCCAGAAGACCGCCGATCCCGAGCACCTCACCGGCATGAACCTCCAGGGAAATATTGCTATAACGGCCGGCGCTGGAAAGGCCTTCGGTTTGGAACACAACCGCCTGGTCGCTGACGTCTCTTTGCTCCCCTTCGTGATAATAGTCGGCATCGCGCTCGCGGCCGACCATCAAACCGTGGAGCATGCGCTCGTTGGCTTCCGCGGCCCGAAGCCGGGCAACGAGCTTGCCGTCCTTCAGCACATAGACGGTGTCGCATACCTCCAGTATTTCGGTCAGGCGATGCGAGACGAAGACCAGGGAGCCGCGCGTTTTCAAGCGTTTCATTAAATCGAAGAAACGCTCCTCATCCGACTTTTCTAGGGCCGCTGTAGGCTCGTCGAGCAACACCACGGGATGTTCGATGCCAAGCACCATGGAGGGCACAAGACAGGCCCGGGCGATCTCGATCAGTTGGCGCTTTGAAAAGCTGTAGTCGCTGGTCCGGCGCGTCACATCGATGTCGAGGCCGCCCTCGCGAACGATCGCCTCTGCGGTCGCGATCATCTTGCCGCTATCGATCAGCTGCAGGGCGCGGGTGAACAGGGCCTCGTGGGACAATAACAGATTTTCGTAAACCTTGATGTTGGGGATCAGTGCCTGCTCCTGGAAAACACGGGAAATTCCAAGCAGCGTGGCGGAATGGTAGTCCCCCGGGTCTATTTCCTCTCCATTCAATTCGACCTGGCCGCTATCGGCCTCGACGACGCCGGAGAGAATGTTGAAAAGCGTGGTTTTACCGGCGCCGTTCTCCCCCACGATGCCGACGATTTCGTGGCGGCCGACCTCAATGCTGACCCGGTCGAGCACGGTGTTGTCACCGTATCTCTTGGTCAGATTGCGAACGCGAAGAACGGGCGTGCTGTCGTTCATGGCTAGCCGTGTTTCGCCACTCCAAACTCTTTTTTCCCGGATGGCCGTGGGGACGTTGTCCACTCGCACTCGGACAACGCCCCCAGGCATCCGGCAGGGATTCGAATCCGTCAGCCCTTCATCGGGGATGGGCCGAAAAAGTCGATCTTGTAATGGTCGGCATATTCCTTGCGCACGGCTTCCGCTTCGCCGCTTTCGCGCGACTTCGTATACTCGGCCGGATAGTCCCAACCGCTCGGCTTGTCGATACCGCCCCATTCGAGGTCGATGTCCATGGGGAACAGTTCCGCTTGCGGATCCCAATCAGAGGGGGTCTTGACCTTCGACATGCGCATGTAGTCGAAGGGCTGGACCCCATTGCTATTCACATAGCGCGCCAGGTAGGGCTCGACATTTTTCTTGGTCATGGCCACCGAACGCCAACTCATCATGCGTTCCGCCGCGCGCGGCTTCCAGCCGTTCATCACGTCAAAGAGCCGGGTGGTCAGCAGCGCGCCCATGTATTGCGGAACATTGGCGCTGGTGGCATACAACTGGCCGCTCTGGATCATTTCGGCGCCCAGGGTCGTCCCATCGGCACCGGTCACGAAAACATCGCTTCCGGGTTTCATGCCCGCCGCCCGCAGGGCCGCGATACAGCCGTCGGCCACGTCGTCGTTCTGGCCAATGACCCCGACGATATCGGAATGGCGGGAGATCAGAGCCTCCATCGCCTTTAGCGAATCTTCGCGATTCCACTTGCCGGGACGTTCGCCCGCCAGTGTGATCTTCGGAAACTTCGCGATGGCGGCGTCGCGCCCGCGCGAACGAATAAGGTCGGTCGAGTTGCCTTCGACTCCGGTCACGCCGACGAGCTTGCCGCCGCCAAACTTCTCCATGACCGCCTTGCACACTTCCTCGGTCACAGCGCCGTGGGCGGAGAACTCTTCTGGCACGGCATACATCGTATAGTAGTCGCCGGCCTCGAACGGAGTAAACCAGGGCAGCGTACCCCAGGTGTTGTCGAGCCAGATCTTATTTTCGTTGGCCAGTTGCGCGATGCGCTTGATCGAACCGCCACCCGGCGCATGCAGCATGACCGCCTGGGTTCCCGCCGCGATCTGCTGTTCGAACTGATTGAGCTGTCTCTCGGAATCGAACTGCCCATCGGCTGACGTAATGTCCAAACCCAGCGCCTCGGCGGCACCCGCCGCCCCCGACTGGGCGTTGTTGGTGTATTCCATCCGCATGGTCATCATGAGGTGCGCCATCTTGCCGCTTGAGTCGGCCAACGCGACCGACGGGAAACCGGCCGACATCGCCGTTGCCGAGGCGATAACGCTTATCGAGGCGAAGGCGAGAAATTCGCGCCGGTTGATGCCATGAAGATCGAGTCGTTCCATATGGTCGTCGACGATTTTCCTTTCGCTGAAATCGGGAAATCGCCTGGGGTCCAATTTATTTGCCATCATTCATCCTCCCTTGGTGTTGTTATTCGTTTTTCAGTCGTAGTCGGATTTTTACCGATCGGCGTTTAGGCTGCCGCGGTGAACTTGATCAAGCTGCCCTCCTCTACCCGCTCGGCCTTGCCCTGCTCGATCATCCACAGCAAGTGGGTGTGAATGCAGCACTCGGCATAACAGCGCCGCTCGCCGATGCCCGTGGAAACGGCATAGTCGAGGTCCGACTTGACCGGCATGACTTCCGGAACCAATTCCTGTGTGGTCAGCGGTTTGCCCGCGCGCCGCAGGACGAAGAGAATCCGATTGCGGGTGTCATCCTGTTGCTGGCGCATATGCAGGAGACGTCGCTTAGAGCTTGCCTCTGAATAGGCCGACAGCCCGTGACCTTCGAGCAAAAGCTGGGGCTTGATGTCGAGGCAGCGCTGGATTGAGTTCCAATGCGCCTTGGCATCACCAATCGGCCAGGGTCCGAGCGGCGTCGGATAATGCAGAACATCGCCGGAATAGAGTGTTCCGGAGTGTGGGTTGTAGACACCGATGTGGCCGGGGCAGTGACCCGGCAAATGGACGACCTCGACCTTCAAGCTGCCGAATTCGAGGATATCGCCATCGTTGACTTCAACGTCCACTTCAACTGGAAAATTCCAATAGGTATCGATAACGCCGGGATCGGAGAGGCCGAGGCTCTCGCCCGCCTTCAGATTGAAATCCCTCAGCACCGCCTCGGGCGTCACGCCAAATCGGGTCAGGTTTTCGGGACGCGTGACGATCATCGGGTCTTCGATGATCGGCTTGTCCGCTGGATGGCAAACCACCATGGCGCCATAGCGCTCCTTCAGCATCTTGGCATTGCCGGTGTGGTCGTAGTGAAAATGTGTGATCAGGATGTATTTGAGATCGTTCTTTTCCTTGTCGAGAAGCTTGACCAGGAAATCACCCATGCCGTTGGCGTATTCCGGCAAGGTCCAGTTCCCGGTATCGATCAGCATGCTCTCGCCCTGGCCGCGGATCAGATAGACCCCGCTCTGCACATAGCCGTCGAGCTCGTCCTCGGCCCAAGGGCCATGGATGCCGGGAATGCCCCAGCCATCGGGAGTTTCTGCCCAGAAGAAAATCATGCTGCTGCCTCCCTGTTCTCGGGTGCCTGTCTCGTCGGCGCCTTGCCGTTATCCTGACGCGAACCGAACGCCACGAACATCGGCCGTGATCTTGTGGGCGAGAAGTTTTTCGGTCTCGCATTGCCGCGCCGCGATTGGCGCGAAGTCGCGGCTCGCCGCGCGAGTCATGTGCTGGTAGGTGACTGTCTTGAGAAATTTGCCGACCCAAAGACCGCCCGTGTATCGCGCGGCCTTGCCCGTTGGCAGAGTATGGTTCGTCCCGATGCCCTTATCGCCATAGGCGACCGTGGTCTCCTCGCCAACGAACAGGGAGCCGTAGTTCCGCAGCTTCGCCAGATAATAGTCATCGCGCATTGTCATGACTTCGAGGTGCTCGGGCGCATAGGCATCGCTGACGGCGATCGCCTCGTCATCGTCGGCCACGGCGATGATCTCGCCATAATCGCGCCAGGAGACAGCCGCGACATCCTTGGTTGGCAAAGTTTCAAGCTGCCGATCAATCTCGGCCAGCACCGCGCGCCCAAAGGCTTCGGAGGTCGTCACCAGCCAGGCCGGGCTGTCCGGACCGTGCTCGGCTTGGCCCAGAAGATCGGTCGCCACCAGAGAGGGATCGGCGCTCTCGTCGGCGATGATGCAGATCTCGGTTGGACCGGCCAGGAGGTCGATACCCACCTCGCCGAAGAGCTGACGCTTGGCCTCGGATACATAGGCGTTGCCGGGTCCGGTGATCATGTGGACCGGCGCCATGCCGATACAGCCAAAGGCCATGGAGCAGAGGGCCTGGACGCCCCCCAGGCAATAGATTTCGTCAGCGCCAGCGGCATCGAGTGCATACAGCGTCGGCCCGTAAATGCCGTTCTCATCACGTGGCGGCGCACAACTCATGATGCTCTCCACCCCAGCGACACGTGCCGTCCCAATCGACATGATCGCGGCGCTGACCAGGGGGTATTTTCCGCCCGGGATATAACAACCGACGTTGCGCACCGGGATGTGCTTGTGGCCCAGGGTTACCCCGGGGGCGACCTCGACTTCGATCTCAAGGAGGGACTCACGTTGACGCTTGGCGAAATCCCGGACTTGTCGGTGGCATACAGCAAAGTCCTCCTTGAACGTCTCGGGAAGCCGGGAGCCGACCTTATTAATCTGGTCCCGGCTGACGCGAAGCTCAGCGGTCCAGCCATCCAGCGTCTCGGCATAGCCGCGCACCGCGGCATCGCGCCGCGCGGCGATATCGGCGATCATGTCGCGGACAGTTTTCTCTACATCCGCGCGCCTGAGCTTTGCCTCGGCTGCCGCCCGCTTGATGAAAGTTCCCATCGCTTTTGCCCCCACGAGGCCCGGTTTCAAGTCTAAAAATGTAAACGTTTGCATTTTTGTTGGTGGGTTTTGATATCCCTACATGGAAAGAAGAATAGACATTATCGGGTCGTAACGTCAAGGTAGTCCGACGTTTTCGTGTGATCTGGGCCGTTTACTGTGCATAAAGTTGCGCGATATGCCAAATGAGATCGGGCACGCCGGACAAGAACCAAACCATATCGGACTCAATTGTGTAAACGTTCTGCTCCCCTGCGGTGAGATATGCGGAAGTCCTCTCCGGCCCCGATCGGCGTCACTGGAACAAAGAAAGAGACCATGCCGCCCACCAGATCCAAACCCGAAAAACCCCCGGATCAATCGAAGGTGGCCGACGCCGCCAGAGTGAAGGCTACCATTCGCGAAGTCGCCCACCGCGCCGGGGTCTCGACGGCTACGGTCTCTCGGGCGCTCAACCGTCCGGAAAAGGTTCGCGCCGAGACTCGGGAGCGAGTCTTGCAAGCCGTCCGGGAAACCCACTTCGTCTTCGATGGTATCGCCGCCAGTATGATCTCCAGGCGCTCCCGGACCATCGGACTGATCATTCCGACCATTACAAACTCGATCTATGCGGCCTCCACCCAGTCGATCCAGCACACGGCCCAGGCGGCCGGTTACACGGTGCTCCTTGGCGTCTCGGAGTTCTCCCCGCGGCTGGAAGCCGATCTGGCGCAAAGGCTCCTCGAGCGCCGGGTCGACGGCCTCATCCTGACCGGAGGAAACCACGACCAAAGCCTCATCGAAAAGATGCGGACCAACGGGGTTCCCTTTCTCATTACCTGGAAGCTGATGCGCGGAAAGGATTGGCCGTCTGTCTCCTTCGACAACTACAAGGCGGCGTGGTCCGCGGTCGAGTTCCTGGTGTCGCTGGGCCATCGGCGCCTTGGATTGGTCTGCGGCCGCACGGATGTCAACGACCGCGCCCTCGATCGCCGCCAGGCCTTCGAAGATTGCCTGGAACGCCACGGCCTAGCGGTCGATCCGGTGCTCATTTATGAACGCGACTTCGAGATGGAAGAAGGAGCATCGGCCATGTCCGCGATGCTGGACACGCCCGAGCCACCGACGGCCGTTTTCTGCGCCAATGACATTCAGGCCATCGGCGCCCTCAGCCAGTGCCGCGAGCGGGGCCTATCGGTCCCAGGCGACATCTCGATCATCGGCTTCGACGATCTGCCGGTGACAAGTTACACGCGGCCAAAGTTGACGACGGTCCGCGTCCCTGCCCATGACATGGGCCGGCGCGCCGCGGAAATCATGATTGCCTCGATCGAGCGGCAAATCCCGTTGCAATCGGTGGAGTTGCAAACCGAACTGATCGCCCGGGAAACAACGGCTCCGCCCAGATTCCGTCGCTGAGGGACATTGCCCGCGTTACCAGAGTAACGCGAACTGCTTGGCAGTCTAATGCGAACCAGTATCCGAATTCCCGCATGATGCGAGCTTCATGCCGCTAATTGACGCCATTCGGCCAGGGCCGCTGATCGGTTCTGCTTGAAGATGTCGCGGCGGTTTAGGTGACGGTCGAGATTGAAATGGTTGTGGATCGAGGCGTGAACGGAGGCGAATCTCTGCAGGGTCTTGATGTCCCTGAATTTTGACATCGCTCCCTCCCTCCTTCGGAACCGCTGGTGGGAGTTTTTGGCTCGGTTGTTGTGCCAGCGTCCGCAGGTCTGGTCGGCGGAAATGCCGATCACCCTCATCGCCGCGCGGTAAGACCGGAGCCGGTCGGTGACTATCGACCACGGCCGGCCGTAACGTTTCATTGCACGCTTCAGAAACTTAAGCGCTGCCTTACGATCCCGGCGTTTTGTGGCAAATACTTCGAGCACCTCACCTTCATGATCGACAGCGCGCCACAAATAGTTAGTCTCGCCATTGATCCGCCCGAACACGTCGTCCAAGTGCCAGCGCCAGTTCGAATATGGCCGATGAAAAATGCGCCGCTTTCTAATTTCCGCAGCGAACATCGGGCCAAATCGATTCCACCAGAACCGCACCGTCTCGTGGCAGATATCGATGCCTCGTTCGAATAGCAGGTCCTCGACCTGCCGTAGCGACAGAGGATACCGAAAGTACATCATCACCGTGAGGCGGATAACCTCGGGCGAACTGTTGAAATAGCGGAAAGGATTTTTCACCCGCGGAGGCTAAGGGGCCGGCCGCGCCAACCTCGAGCTGATTTAGTCAGACAATGCCTCGCTGAGCCATTTTACGGCCCCATCAACGGCTCCCTTGAACGCCCATCCCGCAGCCGTATCGAGACGATTTTGCCTTTGCCAGATATCATGAGACACGTATCATTGATATATCTTGTATTGGGGATAATTGCGGACCGTGATTCAATTGTCGTAAAGACTCCTGCAGTCCCCGACGAATGAGAGCGACGATTACATGGCCTCTCTGCTGACAAAGAACGAGCGGCAGTTGGCGCTCGGCATTTCGATACTGCTGGCGCTGGTTGGGCTGGCGATGGCCGGTGCCGGTGACGATCGCGCCTACGCCGCCCATGGCATCCTCATCATGGTCTTCGGCGTCGGAACGGCCTTCCTCACGATTTCGGGCTACCATGCCCCGGAGCCGCCCGAGGGCCGCTTGGCGCAATACTACGACGACCCCAGCAAGGTGGGCATCGTCCTTGCCATGGGGTGGGCTGTCTTCGGCATGTTCATCGGGGATTGGGTCGCCTGGCTCCTCGCCTACCCGGAGATGACCTTCGATGCGGCATGGTCCAGCTTTGGGCGCCTGCGCCCGGTCCACACCACCGGGGTGATCTTCGGCTTTGGCGGCAACGCGCTGATCGCGACCTCGTTCCATGTCATGCAACGCACGTCGCGCGCCCGCATGCCGGATCAGTTGAGCCCGTGGTTCGTCCTGCTCGGCTACAACCTGTTCTGCATTCTCGCCGTGTCCGGCTATTTCATGGGCTTGACCCAATCCAAGGAATACGCCGAGCCGGAGTGGTATGCGGACATCTGGCTGGTCATCGTCTGGGTGACCTATTTGGTGCTCTATTTGCGGACCCTGGCACGCCGCCAGGAACCCCATATCTACGTGGCCAACTGGTACTACCTGGCCTTCATCCTGGTCGTCGCGGTCCTGCACATCGTCAACAACTTGGCGATGCCGATCTCGCTCACTCAGGCCAAGAGCTACTCGGCGTTCGCCGGCGTCCAGGACGCGATGACACAGTGGTGGTATGGCCACAACGCGGTCGCCTTCTTCCTGACCGCGGGCTTCCTCGGCATGCTCTACTATTACCTGCCCAAACGCGCCGGTCGGCCGATCTACTCCTACCGCATGTCCATCTTGGGATTCTGGGGGATCACTTTCTTCTATATGTGGGCGGGCTCGCACCACCTGCACTACACCGCCCTGCCCCAGTGGGTGCAGACCCTCGGCATGACCTTCTCGGTCATGCTGCTGGTGCCCTCCTGGCTGGCGGCGGCGAACGCGCTTCTCACTCTCAACGGGGCCTGGCACAAGGTGCGCGATGACGCCACCCTGCGCTTCATGATGGTGGCGGCACTCTTCTACGGTCTTTCGACCTTCGAAGGATCGTTCATGGCGATCCGACCGGTCAACTCCCTGTCGCATTACACGGACTGGACCGTAGGTCATGTCCACGCCGGCGCGCTCGGTTGGGTCGCCCTGATCACCTTTGGCTCGATCTACGCCGTCGTGCCCTGGTTATGGAAACGTCAAGGCATGTATTCGGCGAAGCTCGTCGAAGCGCATTTTTGGCTCGCCCTGGTCGGAACGCTCATTTACGTCTTCGCGATGTGGAACTCCGGGATCATCCAGGGCTTGATGTGGCGCACCTACAACGAGAGCGGCACACTCGCCTATTCGTTCATCGACTCGCTCATTGCGATGCATCCCTACTACGTGGCCCGGGCGATCGGCGGACTGTTCTTCCTAATCGGCGCGGTCATCGGCTCCTACAATATCTGGATGACTGTGCGCGCCACGCGCGAGGATTCTCGGGAACCCATCGCCGACCGGCCGGTTCCGGCGGTTGCCCGCGACCGAGCACTCCAGTCCGGGGAGTGACCCAACATGTTTGGATTCCACTACAGACTGGAACGCCGTACGATCGGCTTCGTGCTGGCGGTCATGGTTGTCTCGAGCATCGGCGGGTTCGTTGAGATCGCGCCATTGTTCACCATCGACGAGACGGTCGAGGACGCGCCGGACATGCGGATGTATACGCCGCTGGAGCTGGCGGGCCGTAACATCTACATCCGCGAAGGCTGCTATGCCTGCCACTCGCAGATGATCCGCACTCTGCGGGACGAGGTGGAGCGTTATGGTCCTTACTCTCTCGCGGTCGAATCGAAATACGACCATCCCATGCTCTGGGGATCGAAGCGAACCGGCCCGGATCTGGCGCGGATCGGCGGCAAGTATTCGGATGCATGGCAGGTCGCGCATCTGATGGACCCCCGCGCTGTCGTCCCGGTGTCGGTCATGCCCGCCTATACCTGGCTCGGTCGCACGGCGCTCCGGATCGACGATCTGGGGCTGCATCTGACGGCGATGCGCCGGGTCGGCGTGCCGTACAGCGACGATATGATCGCGAACGCGTCGGCGGATGCCTATGGTCAGGCGACTCCCGATGGCGATCGAGCGGCCGGCGTCGTTGAGCGCTACGGCGACGCGACGCATGTCCGTTCGTTTGACGGCGATCCGAGCAGGGTCACCGAAATGGACGCCATTGTCGCCTACCTCCAAATCCTTGGGCAGCTGACCGATGCGGCTGGGAAACAGGAAGCGGTTACAACCGGGAACGGGCAATGATGGATATCGGTCACAGCGCCTTGGTCGGCTTTGCCAAGTCCTATGGTCTGTTCTACCTGATCGCGTTCTCCGTCGCCGTGCTTGTTTACACCTATTGGCCGTCGAACAAGAAGCGCTTCGACCGGGCCTCCAAGAGCATACTTGACGACGAGGACAAACCATGTCCGTAGGCGAACGCGATCCGCACACCGGACACGCCATGACCGGCCACGAGTGGAACGGCATCAAGGAGTTGAACACACCGGTTCCGAAGCCCGTCTGGTTCTTCTTGACCGCGACGGTGCTGTTCTCGGTTGTCTATTGGGTATTGATGCCCGCCTGGCCGCTCGGCGTCACCTATACCAAGGGCCTTTTGGGAATCGACCAGCGGACAAGGGTTGCCGGCGACCTCGAGAAGGCCGCGATGAAACGGGCAACCTGGACCGGGAAGATCGAGGACATGGATTTGAGTACAATTCAGGCCGACGCGCCTTTGATGCAAATCGTCCGCGAGGCCGGACCGGCGTTGTTCGGGGACAATTGCGCGGTCTGCCATGGGACCGATGCCCGCGGTGGGAAGGGCTACCCCAACCTGACGGATACGGCTTGGCTCTGGGGCGGAGACCCCGAAACGGTCGCCGAAACGATCCGCGTCGGGATCAACGCGTCCCACGACGAGACGCGCGTCAGTCAGATGCCGGCCCTCGGCCGCGATCAAATACTTGACCGCAACGCTGTGCTGAATGTGGTGAGCTATGTTCAGTCACTATCCGATTCGGCCTTGGCCACCGGCGGCCAGGCGGACGCCGTCGCGGCCGGCAAGGAAGTTTTCGCGGACAACTGCGCCGCCTGCCATGGCGAGGACGGCCGGGGAAGTATCGATATGGGCGCCCCGAACCTGACCGATGGATTCTGGATCTACGGCGGCGACCGGCAGTCGGTCTTCAGCACCGTCTGGGGCGGTCGCCAGGGTACCATGCCGGCGTGGGAGTCCCGGTTGACGCTGGTGGATCGAAAGATCCTGACCCTCTATCTGCTCGACCTCGGCTCAGTGAGGCAATGACCATGATCGAACGGAGCCCGCAATCGGCGGAATCCAGGCCGGTATTCACGAAGCGGCGGCTCCTGGTCGGACTGAGTGTCGCCACGGGCGTGTTGCTGCTGGTGGTCGCCAACGCGCATCTCGTCTATGTGGCGATGACCTCGCAGCCGGACTGCGTGGCCCATCTCCGCGCCGTGGATGAAACGTCCGGATCGTTTAGGGCCGCCAAATCGGCCTGTTGATCGGAGACCGGAAACCCTGGGGTGATGCAAGTATTGCGAGGACAACGATGACGACGATTCCAAGGACCGTCCCGCCGCTTCCACGCAAGGTCAGCTTGAACCGCGGGCTGGGCGGCGCGGCCGCGTTCGGCTGGCTGCGGGCGGGCTGGCGCGACCTGGCGGCGAGTCCGGCGCCGAGCCTGCTGTACGGTCTTGTGGTCTTTCTCGTGTCCCTGGCCGTGATCGGCGGCCTGTTCGCGTTGGCTTTCGACTATATCCTGTTTCCCGCCCTTGCCGGTTTCATGGTAGTCGGGCCGCTCCTCGCGGTCGGCCTTTACGAAAAGAGCCGGCGCCTCGCCGAAGGCACGCCGGTCAGCCTTGCGGGGATGATATTCGTCAGGCCGAGATCGGGCGGTCAGCTGCTGTTCACCGGCGTCCTGTTGTGTCTGTTGATGCTGCTGTGGATGCGCGCCGCGGTCCTCCTTTACGCGCTGTTCTTCGGGCTGCTGCCGTTCCCAGGCCTCGATCACATCGCCGGAATGCTCTTCACCACCCCGATCGGCTGGTCTTTGCTTATCGTCGGCAGCCTTGTCGGCGGCCTGTTCGCCGCCTTTTCCTTGGCCATCAGCGTCTTTTCGGTCCCGATGCTGCTCAACGAGCGCGTCGATGCCCTCACCGCGATGGGTACCAGCATGGCGCTGGTCTGGAACAATCTGCCCGTCATGCTGACCTGGGGCGCGATCGTTGTCGCCTTGTTCGTCGCCGGCCTGGCGACCGGTCTGATCGGACTGATTATCGTCTTCCCGGTGCTCGGTCACGCGACATGGCATGCCTACAAAGCGATCCACCAATAGCCGCCCCGGATCCCAAGCAAGCATCCGAGGGGGAGAAGGCCGCGCGAATGTCCGGCTCTGACCTGAACGACGGAATGCGGCATGGGCGCCGCTGTCGCCCGAAGGGGCTGAAACCCGACGGACCATTAGGCTCTGCCGTGGGCCCTGCGAAATGAGCGTGTTAATTTACCTGATCCCGATCTCGTTATGCCTCGGTGCCGTTGGCCTGGCAGCGTTTTTATGGTCGCTCAAGACCGGTCAGTTCGAGGATCTCGACGGAGACGGGAGGCGCATCCTTTTCGATGACGATGACAAACCCGTGCTCGACCGAAGAGATATCCCGTAGGTACGGCAGCCTAGGTCTGTCCCTACCGAAAAATTAAGTCCGTACGAAAGAATGATGCAGGCCACCCAGTTGGGGCAATGAAGATATCTTGCCATATCGGCAAATTGGACGTTTGTCAGGTGTGTCCTTTCCCAGTGAGAGATGGGTGCGGAATTTATTGTAGTAGCCGGCGGCGTGGATCGACAGAAAACGTTGGGCTGATCCAGGCGACTTAAATCGTTGTTGTTTCCGCTCTCGCCGCCGAACCGGCTGGCGGGAGTTTTCCGCCCGATTGATCGCTCTCAGTCCCTGATCATGGGTCGCATTCAATCGCTCTATTCGAATGGCGACGGCGTATGATTTGAGCTTGTGGGTGGCGATCCGCTCCGGCGGGAAGCCCTGCTTCTTCAGGAGTTTTCGCAGCGATCTCCTCGCCGATCGAGCGCAGCGTCGGCGCTGAACCAGGAAGTCAAGCACCTCGCCTTCGTCGTCGACTGCCCGCCACCGCCAGTATTTCCGGCCACGGACCTTATGACCATCTCATCGAGATGCCAGCGAGCACTGGCACGCAGACGGCTTCGGCGAAGATTACGGGCGATCAGCCGCCCGAACTTCAGAAACCAGCGCCGTACCGTCTCGTTCGACACGTCGATGCCACGCACGGCCAGCAGGTCTTCGACGTCGCGAAATGACAGCGTGAACCGGGCACAAAGCCAGACTGCGTGCTGGATGATCGCGGGCGGAAAGCGATGTCGCTTGAAGGAAATCGGGGTCATCCGGAGACGGTACCGGCCCCTGACCGCTGCGGCCACCCGCTTAGCGTGTCAATACCGTTGCCGATCGCCACGCGCGCCGGACCGGCCCAGTCCGGTCCACCGATCCTCGCCGGTCCGCGGCTCCAAAATACCGGCTTCCGGTCCGCTCGCCCGCCCGGCCGCGTCGCTGTCCGCAGGTTTTATAAGATTGCGTACGGGACCGCTCATGTAGCACTATTAGAAGGTTGTTGGGCTGTCCCGCGACAACGAGATTATGGGCCGATAACAAGCAAGAGAACAGGGCGGTTGGCTGGGCAAATGGCGGATGATTTTATCCTCGAAACAGACAAGCTAGCCAAAACTTTCAAAGGCTTCGCCGCCGTTAAGGAGGTGTCTCTCAAGGTCCGACGGAACACGATTCACGCCCTGATCGGCCCGAACGGGGCGGGCAAGACCACCGTATTCAATCTGATCACCAAGTTCCTGGAACCAACCGCCGGCCGGATCCACTATAAGGGCCGTGACGTGACCGAGGCGAAGCCGGCGGACATCGCACGCCAAGGTATGGTGCGCTCGTTCCAAATTTCCGCAGTTTTCCCTCATCTGAGCGTTCTGGAGAACGTTCGCATAGCCTTGCAGCGCCCCACCGGTCTTTCTTTCCACTTCTGGAAATCGAAAACGTCGCTCGATCGTTTGAACGACCGGGCGCGCGAGTTGCTGTCCGCCGTCGGACTGGACGATGTACTCGACTCCATGGCCGTCGCACTGCCGTATGGCCGAAAACGCGCCTTGGAGATCGCGACCACGCTTGCCCTCGATCCAGAGGTTATGTTGCTGGACGAGCCCATGGCCGGGATGGGCCACGAGGATATCGGCCGAGTCTCGAAGCTGATTCGGCTGGCATCCGAGAACCGCACGGTCCTTATGGTGGAACACAACCTCGACGTCGTCGCGGATCTTTCGGACACGATCACTGTCCTGCAAGGCGGCGAAATCTTGGCCGAGGGCGGCTACGCGGAGGTCTCCAAGAATCCACAAGTGCGCGCGGCCTACTTGGGGTCGGACAATGCCTGAGGCCGCGTCGGGTACGGCCGCCGGCGCCAAGGCGCTTTTGCAGGTGGCCGATTTGCACGCTTTTTATGGCGAATCGCACATCTTGCACGGCGTCGAATTCTCCGTGTTCGAGGGCGAGGTCGTGAGCTTGCTCGGCCGCAACGGCGCCGGGAAAACCACGACGCTAAAATCGATCATGGGCATGGTAGATTCACGCCATGGAACGATCCGCCTTGGCGATGTAGACCTTATCGCCCTGAGATCGGACCGGATCGCTCGCCACGGCGTGGCCTATTGCCCAGAAGAGCGCGGCATCTTTGCCAGCCTCGATGTCGAGGAAAATCTGATGCTGCCGCCCATCGTGCGCGAGGGCGGTATGTCGGTGACTGAAATTTTCCAGCTCTTTCCGAATTTGAAACAGCGGCTCCACAGCGCCGGCACTCGCCTGTCGGGCGGCGAGCAACAGATGTTGGCGATCGGCCGCATCCTGCGCACCGGCGCCAACTTGCTTCTATTAGATGAACCGACCGAGGGGCTCGCGCCGATCATTATTCAACAAATTGGAGAGGTTATCCGCAGACTCAAGGCGCGCGGTTTCACAATTCTTCTGGTCGAACAAAATTTTCATTTCGCCGCGACGGTGGCCAACCGCCATTACGTCGTCGAGCATGGCCGTGTGGTCGATCAGATCGAGAACGAAGAACTTGAGAAGGACATGGAGAAACTACACGATTACCTTGGAGTTTAGAGACACTTCAATAACTTGCACAGAAATACCAGTATAGGAGACATATCGATGAATATCAGACAAACGGCGCTCTTGGGCGTGGCGTTCGCATTCGTCACAAGCGTGGCGCATGCGGAGATATCCGACGGCGTCGTCAAACTTGGCGTCATGAACGATCAATCCGGACTTTACGCCGACCTGGCCGGCAAAGGTTCCGTCGAGGCGGCGAGAATGGCGATCGAGGATTTTGGCGGCAAGCTGAACGGCAAGCCAATCGAAATCTTGTCGGCCGACCATCAGAACAAGCCAGATATCGGTTCGAATATCGTCCGCCAATGGATCGATGTGGAGGGCGTTGATGCCATAGTTGACGTGCCGACGTCCTCGGTGGCGCTCGCGGTTCAGAAGATTACTTCGGAGAAGGACACGGCGTTCCTGATGAGTGGCCCGGCAAGCACGCGCCTTACCAATGAGGACTGCGCGGCGACCGGTGTGCACTACACGTACGACACCTACGCTCTGGCCGTCGGCACCGGCAAGGCCATGGTCGAAGAGGGCGGCGATACCTGGTTCTTCATTACCGCCGACTACGCCTTCGGGCATTCGCTCGAGCAGGATACCGCGAACGTAGTCAAAAAGAACGGCGGCAAGGTTCTGGGCGAGGTCCGTCATCCGCTCAGTTCGGCGGATTTCTCGTCCTACCTACTGCAGGCGCAGGGTTCGGGCGCCAAGGTGATCGGCTTGGCCAACGCCGGTTCCGATACCACCAACGCCATTAAGCAAGCCAACGAATTCGGCATTGTGCAAAGCGGACAGCAACTGGCGGCGTTGCTCATGTTCATCACCGACGTCAACTCGCTCGGGCTGGACGTGGCCCAGGGTCTGACGCTGACAACCGGGTTCTATTGGGACATGAACGACGAAACGCGCGCGTTCGCGGACCGCTTCTCGAAGCGTATGGACGGGCAACGCCCGACCATGGTTCATGCCGGTGTCTATTCCGAGGTCATGCAATACCTAAAGGCGGTGGACGCAATCAAGGATGACGGCGGCAAGGCGGCCGTCGATCAGATGAAGAAGACGCCGATCAACGATTTCTTCGCCAAGAACGGCAAGATCCGCGCCGATGGCCGCATGGTTCACGATATGTATTTGGCGCAGGTCAAGACTCCGTCGGAATCTAAAATGAAATGGGATTACTATAAGATCCTGCGGACTATTCCGGGCGATCAGGCCTACCAGCCTCTGTCCGAAAGTAAATGTCCGCTCGTCAAGGGCTAACAAGCACAGTGTCGTAAGGGCGCCCACGGGCGGCATGGTTCGGCCGGGGCGCCCTTAACGTAACGGAGAAATTCATTGCAGGAACTTATCGGCGTTCCGGCACCGTTGCTTTTCGGGCAATTGCTCCTCGGCCTGATAAACGGCTCGTTCTATGCCTTGCTCAGCCTGGGCCTCGCGGTCATTTTCGGCATGCTCAACATTATCAATTTCGCTCATGGCGCGCTCTACATGACGGGTGCGTTCGTGGCTTGGCTGCTCCTGAACTTTCTCGGCATCGGTTACTGGCCGGCACTCCTGCTGGCTCCTCTTATCGTTGGACTCCTGGGCATAGTTCTCGAGAAAACATTGCTAAGCCGGCTTTACAATCTCGATCATCTCTACGGGCTGTTGCTGACCTTCGGCCTTGCCCTCATCATCGAAGGGTTATTCCGAAATGCTTATGGCGTATCCGGCCAGCCCTATCCGATTCCCTCGATCCTGAGCGGCGGCTACAACCTCGGCTTCATGTTTTTGCCGATTTACCGCGGCTGGGTGATTGTGGTCTCTGCTGTGGTCTGCTTCGGCACGTGGTTTCTTGTCGAACGGACCCGTTTTGGGGCCTATTTGCGCGCCGCCGTGGAAAATCAGCGATTAGTCCAGGCATTCGGCATCAATGTCCCGCTTATGATGACGCTGACCTTCGGCTTCGCGGTTGCGCTCGCCGGGCTTGCCGGCGTCCTCGCCGCGCCCATCTACCAAGTCAATCCGTTGATGGGTCAGCACGTGATCATCGTTGTCTTCGCCATCGTCGTGATCGGCGGTTTGGGCTCAATTCTCGGATCCATCGTCACGGGCCTCGGCATTGGGGTGGTGGAAGGCCTGACGAAAACCTTCTATCCAGAGGGCTCTTCCGTCGTGGTCTTCATCATTATGACGATCGTTCTGGTTGTGCGGCCGCACGGGCTTTTCGGGAGGTCACGGACATGAGCGGCGCCACCCTTAGTCGAACCGCCAGTCGATTGAACGGCCCAGTGGCGCGCCGCACGGGCCTGGTTCTGGTCGTGGTCCTGCTTCTCACGGCGCCGTTCATCGGACTCTATCCGATCTTTCTGATGAAACTGCTCTGCTTCGCCCTGTTCGCTGCCGCGTTCAATCTAATGCTGGGCTATGTGGGGCTCTTGTCATTTGGGCATGCGGCTTTTTTCGGCATGGCGGCGTACGTCACTGGCCACGCAGTGAAGGTCTGGGGCTTTCCCACAGAGGTCGGGATTCTGATGGGGACACTCGTCGCCGGTGCGCTTGGCCTGGCGATAGGGTCCCTTGCCATTCGCCAGCAAGGCATATATTTCGCCATGATTACCCTGGCGTTGGCGCAAATGATCTATTTTTTCTGCTTACAGGCGGGCTTCACTTTTGGCGAAGATGGGATACAGGGGATTCCGCGCGGGTATTTTCTAGGCGTCGTCGACCTTTCGCAGACGCTGAACATGTACTACTTCGTCGTCGGTATTTTCTCGATCGGCTTTATCATTATCTACCGCACGATCAACTCGCCGTTCGGACAAGTCCTTAAGGCGATTCGGGAGAACGAAAACCGGGTGGTTTCGCTTGGATACCGGGTGAACCACTTCAAGATCGTGGCCTTTACGCTCTCCGCGGCGCTGTCCGGGCTCGCCGGTTCCACTAAGTCGATTGTGTTTCAGGCCGCGACCTTGACAGACGTTCACTGGCAGATGTCGGGCGAGGTCGTTCTCATGACGCTGCTCGGCGGCATGGGCACGATCTTCGGTCCGGTCGTTGGCGCCGGCATCGTTGTCACGCTTCAAAACTACCTCGTGTCCGTGGGGTCTTGGGTGACCGTGATCACAGGCGTTATCTTCGTGATTTGCGTGTTGATATTCCGGCGCGGCGTCGTCGGCGAATTCGTGCATCGCTTCGTCGCGCCAACGGAATCGAAATGAACGGTATCGGCGTTTCGCACGCCGTGTCATGGAACTCGCCGGCGTCGAGGCAACTGCTTGCGCAGCGGAGAGGCTATTCGGTTGCCGCCGCAAGGCATCTCGAGCCGGGACCCGTCCCGCCACCGGCTTTGACACGTTAACTGCCGCGGACGGCCGTAACGTGCCATGGCCTTGGTTAGGCTGCGAGGCAGCTTTGCCCCCAGACAGCTAGCGTCTCAGCCGTCATTGTCACGTTAATAGGAAGCGGCCGCAAAGATTCGTGTCGATGCCCTTTCAGGCTCCCGCGCCCGCACTTTCCCATACCTTGAATGCGTCGGTGCGAATCCGCTTGAACGTGGGTCTGTTGAGCAAATGACGCTGGACGTAAACTTTTTCTTTCCGACAAATCCGAGGGTACTGCCAAGAAAAAGCGACCCGGCACGAGGCCGGGTCGGAGGCACAGGGAGGATCGCGGCGAGGCGCCAAGCGCCCGGCTGCACGCCAAAGAACGGGCTAGGGTCGCAGAAATACGGATGCCGGCCGGCGTTATGGCCTGCCCGCACCCGTCTTCAGCGACGGGGCGAGGAATGTTTCATCGGCCGCAGTCGCATCATTGTCGTTGGATCGGATCGCCTCGATTATGCGTTTGAGTGCCACCATGCCGGGATCGTCTTGGCCGATGCTGCGCTCGCCGGCAAGGCGGGCGCGCCCGATCCGCGATGGCTTGTCCCGGTATTCGGCAAGCGCGCGGGCGACCGCCGCATCGGCCACGGATGCGTAGAGGGTATGATCCGTTTCCTTGGCGATGGCCCCGGCGATGGCCGTCAGACCGTCGAGAACGGATTTGTCGCCGAGCTTCGCCCCGCCGCGCTCCTGCATGGCGTCCAGCGCCAGGTCGATGAGCCCGGCCAGTTCGGGCCACGGAATACTGGTTCGGCCCCTGGTCGCCTTGGCGGCCCGGTGGACGCCGGTCATCACCACGGCACTGAGGCTCGATCCGGAGGTCCGGCCGATGACCCGAACCACGCGGCTCAAACAGTCCCCTATGTCGTCGGGAAAACTTGCCATCTCAGGCCGGAGCGCCCGTGAGATGGTCGCCAGCGTGGTCCCCATGTCGCCGTCGCCAAGCTTGGCATCGAGATCGTTCAGTTCGGCAGAACAGGCTTCCAATTTCCAGGCCGCTCGTAGAATAACACCCTGGAGAACCCGACCGGTGATTCCCTGCGTCATAGGTTCCTCCAGTACGGACAACTCGCGGTCGCACGCAGAAGGCCTTCCAGCTCGTCATCCAACTTCATGATAGTCACCGAGGCGCCGGCCATCTCCATGGATGTGGCGTAGTGGCCGACCATCGAGACCGCCATCTCCACGTTCATCGCGGCCAGACGATGGGCCAGGCGGCGCGTGAGAATGTAGAGTTCGTCCAGCGGCGTCGCGCCCAGGCTGTTGCACAGAAGCGCTATGCGGCCCTTACCCTCGAGGGGCATATCAGCCACCAGGCGATCCAACATCTCATCGGCCAGCGCATCGGCAGGCTTGAGCGCTCCACGCCACACGCCCCGCTCGCCATGAATGCCCATACCCATCTCGATGGCATCGTCCTCGAGCTCGAACGTCGGCTTTCCCGCCTGCGGCACGGTGCAGGGTGACAACGCGACACCGATGGATCTGCAGCCGGCGAGAGCCCGCCGCGTGACGGCCGCAACGTCCTGGAGGCTTTGGCCAACCTCGGCGGCCGCGCCGGCGATCTTGAAGGCCAGCACCAAGCCGGCCACACCGCGCCGCTTTGAGGTCTCCTCGGGAGGTGCGCTGGCAACATCGTCGGCGACGATGACCGTTTCCGTCGGAATGCCTTCCGCGTCGAGATCTTCCGCCGCCATCTCGAAGACCATCCGATCACCGCCGTAATTCCCGATCACGGCCAGGACGCCACCGCCCAGGTTCGCGGCGCGGAGCGCGCCCGTCACGTCATCGAGAGACGGCCCGGCGAACACGTCACCGACGGCGCAACTGTCGAGCAGGCCCCGTCCGACATAACCGGCGAACAACGGCAAGTGGCCAAAGCCGCCGCCGCTGGCCACACCCACTTTGCCGGTTTCCTTCCCCTGCCGGCGAACGATCACACGCCCTTTCGATCCCCGCTGCCGATACGTCTCCGGATGCGCAAGCACTAGCCCGGCAAGGGCCTCGCCAACGTAGTTTTCGGGATTGTTGATAATTTTCTTCATTGTTTCTATCCAAAACAGAATGAATCCCAGATGGGAAACGATCGCGTTCTATCAGCCCCCTCTGAGATCACAATCCCGGAGGTCTCTGCACGAGGCCGCCGCGTGCCTTCTCGAAGGCACGGCCGATGCGCAGAGCAAGTGGGTCGTCGAAACGCCGCACGACGATTTGGATGGCGCCGGGTAGGCCGGCCGCCGTGATGCCGATCGGCACCGACAGGCTGGCTAGATCGAGGAAGTTCACGAAACGGCCGAAAATATTGGGCGGCGCCTGCTCGTCGACCTCATCGACAGGAATCGGGGGCTGGTGGCAGCCCGGCACGATGAGGGCGTCGAGCCGATCCAGCCGCGTGAGGAACTCGGCTTGCGCCGACCGTCGTGTATCCAGCAAGCGCAGATAAACCGAGGCCGGTATCTCGCGCCCGCGCATGATGCGCGCGCGGATGACCGGATCGACGGTGCTATCCGCCGGATCGACATAGTGCCCAAGGTGCCGATAGCTCTCGACACTCATGATATCGCCGCCGCCGGTCAAATACTCCTCGATCGACAGTGGCAGGCGGATCTCCTCGATGTGCGCGCCCAGGGACTCCAGCTCTTCGAGCGCCTTGACGAAAAGCTGGCGGACTTCGGGTGCCACACGGGCAAGATCCCCTTGCCCCAAGACACCCAATCTGAAGCCCCGGATACCCCGTTCGATCTCGGCGAGCGGCGCGGACTTCGGCGCCTCCGCCGTCGCCGGATCCAACGGATCGACTCCGGCAAGCGCTGCGAGAAGGTAGGCGGCATCGCGCACCGAGCGCGTCAGCGGGCCGACAGTATCGTGGGTGGGACAGAGCGGAACCACGCCGCCGCGGCCAATCAGACCCGACGACGTCTTCAGACCGACGAGTCCGCACCACGCCGCCGGCGTCCGTATGGACCCGCCTGTATCGGTGCCCAACGCCGCCGGCGCGAGCCCGGCAGCAACGGCAACCGCCGAGCCACTGCTCGATCCGCCCGGAACACGGTGGGTCTCGAGGTCCCAGGGATTCCACGGCGTCCCCTTCACCGGGTTGGTTCCCCAACCGCCGAAGGCGAACTCGACCATGTGCGTCTTACCCAGCACGATCATACCGGCGGCCTCGAGGCGCCGGACCGCGTTTGCCGATACGGCGGGATGGCGATCCGTCAACGCGGCCGAACCGGCTTCCGTTGGATGCCCGGCATAATCGAAGATGTCCTTGATCGCGACCGGTATCCCATGCAGCGGGCCGACGCTCTTACCGATTGTCCGCGCGGTATCGCATGCCCGCGCATCATTCATCGATTGCTCGCCGTAGACGCTGACGAAGGCATGAAGTTTGTCGTCGAACCGATTTATCCGGTTCAAGTACTCTTGGACCAGCGACTCGGACGTCAGCAATCCGTCGGCCAACGCGGCCGAAAGCGATTCTATTGTTTGAAACGCCAGATCTCGTCCGGAGAAGGGCTTCTTCTTTGCCGCACCTGCCTTGCCGCTGCGCGCCGGTTTGTCGATATTGGCCCGGGCACGAGGCATCACGTCATTCCCCCGTAGTTGCCGAAGACCACCCCGGAGGTGATACCAACGGCGATACGTACATACGGACTGTTTTTGTCGCGCCCTTCCACTTCTTCCCCCTCGCAATGAACACCAACAGCGATCTCATTCAGCCGAAAGATATTCACCAATGTCTACTATTGTCCGAAACGCGATCGGAATTCGCATCGATCGCTGCAGAAATATATGTGTGACTCCCGCGATCTGCCTGGCGGTTACGCTTTTTCCCTGAGAGCGCAGAGACTCGACCAGGTTCACAGAATCATCGCGCAGCAAATCGTGTTCGGCATAGATGATCAGAAAATCATTACAAACCGATTGGTTTGAGCGGAGTGGAAAAACTACCGGATCATGCCGAGAGATCGCGCCCGGCGCATAGATCTCGAGAACTTGGCGCATGCGGGCCTTTGAATTGCCGAACCATGCATCATCGTAACGGTTATAACTACGTGTCGAAAAATCGCAGTCGTACACGCCACAAGCAAGGCATGCTCTTCGAAAATACCCCCGACCAAGCTCATCTTGGTATGCGACCAAAGTCGAAAGGATGAGGTTTGCGCCGGCCGAATAGCCGGCCACTACTCTTACCGGCCGATCCGGAAGCATTGTCTCGGCTATGTATTCGAACCCTGACCGCAGTTCGTTGATCTGGGCGGGAAATTGAGCGGCCGGCGCCTTGGTATACCCGATGCCGACAACGGCACATCTCGCCGCGTTGGCAAGAATACGCATCAAACGATCATAGCCGTCCAAGCTGCCTTCCTTCCAGCCACCACCATGAACCCACACGATGTATTTGGTGCGCACATCGTCCTTGGGAAAATATGTGCGCAGCTCGATCGACCTATTCGCGACTATAAGTATTTCGCTCTGTATGCAATCAACCGACGGCTTATCGGCGCTCCAATACAAACTCAGCTCATTGTTGATTTTCAGCTGTTCTTCATCGGTCAGTTGCTCGAAATTCCGTTCCTCGAGATATTGTCGGTCATGCTCAATCACCGCCCGCATGTCTTCATCGATAAGGAACTCGTCCAGCTGCATCATATCAACGCGCCGCCCCCTGCGTTCCGAAGGTTTTGTCGATAATCAAGATCACTGCAATATTGAGCACGATCATCAGAGACGACACCGCGAATATCGCCGGGCTGAACGAGGTGTTGCTTTGCTGAAAAAGCCAGATCGACAAAGGGAAGACATCGACGGTGTAGAGGAAGTAGCTCAACGTGAATTCGTTGAACGACAGGATAAAAACGAGTAGCACGCCAGACGACATTCCTCCCCGGATGAGCGGCAGTATCACTTCCACAAAAGCTCTGATACTGGATGCACCCAGGGTTTTCGCCGCCTCCTGAAAAGACGGATCAATTCCGTGCAGTGCCGCCACGCAGTTGCGCATCATAAATGGTAGACCAATGATTGAGTGGGCCAGGACAATCTGGAGTACTCCCAGATCCAGCCCGCTAACGCTGACAATCACAAGCAACGCCACACCGAGGACGACGGTCGGGAAAATGATCGGCACGCTCAGCAGAAACTCCTCGACAACACGCCGGCCGCGGAACCGGAATCGAATCAGCGCATAAGATGCTGGGACTCCCGCGATAAGGCATGTCAATGACGTCAAAGCCGCAATCAGCAAGCTGGTCACAAACGATTCTCTCAGGCGCGTAAAATCGTTCCGCCCATCACCAATCATTGACCAGACGTCGGCATACCAGCGCAGGCTCAATTCCGGCGGCGGGAATTGCAGGGTGGTGACGGATGTGAACGACATCGCCAGCACCATTGCGATCGGCAACAAAAGCAGAACCAACAAGACGCAAGTAAGACCAGCGACCACCGCGGCTTCCACACCTGCTCGTCCGATGGATGCGTTATCACCCATGGCCCTGTCCCTCGGTGGAAACACGGCGGCCGATCAAGTTCGGCAAGGCCTGCACACTCAGCGCAAAAATGATCAGAATGACTGAAAGCGCGGACCCCATCGGCCAATTCAGCAAGGTCCCCATTTG
>JAJFGI010000259.1 GCA_021776215.1 Kiloniellaceae bacterium
ATGGCGGAGTTGACCGACTATTTCGCGCGCAACGGCTATATGCGCGGCGAGACGGTGGGCGAGCCGGGCGAATACGCGCTGCGCGGCGGCATCGTCGATGTGTTCCCGCCGGGTGAGGAGGGGCCGCTGCGCCTGGATCTCTTCGGCGACGAGTTGGAGAGCATCCGCCGCTTCGACGCGTTGAGCCAGCGGACCACGGGCACCGCCGAGGCCCTCGTCCTTACGCCGGTCAGCGAGGTTATTCTCGAACCCGACAGCATCGAGCGCTTCCGCGCCGGTTATGTGGAGTTGTTCGGCGCCGCCATCCGCGACGATCCGCTCTACGAGGCGATCAGTGCCGGGCGCGCGTACCTGGGCATGGAGCACTGGCTGCCGCTCTTTTACGAGCGCCTGGAAACCCTGCTCGACTATGTGCCCGATTGGCCGGTCACCCTGGACCATCAGGCGCAGGAGGCGCGCGATGCCCGCCTGGAGATGGTCGCAGACTACTACGAAGCCCGGACCAATATCGATGTGAAGGCCGTCGGCGGGACCGCCTATCAGCCGCTGGCCCCCGATGCGCTGTACCTGACCGCCGAGGGCTGGGACCGTCACCTGGCCACGCGTGGCAGCGCGCACTTCACCCCGTTCGCGACACCGGAGCAAAAGGACCGGACTATCGACGCACAGGGCCGGCGGGCCACCGATTTCGCCGAGGCCCGGGCCAATACCGCCGTCAACCTCTACGACGCGGTGGATTCTCACATCACGGCGCAGCAAAAGGCCGGCCGCCGCGTCCTGGTGGCGGGGTACAGCGCCGGGACCCGCGACCGCCTGGGCAGCCTGCTGCACGAGCACGGGCTGTCGGCCCTGGCACCGGTCGATTCCTGGGCCGTAGCGCAGGCGTTGCCGCCGGCCACCGTCGGATTGGTGACCCTGGGGATCGAGACCGGCTTCGCCACCCCAGCCCTGGAAGTCATCTCCGAGCAGGATATCCTGGGCGAGCGCATCGCCCGGCCGCAGCGTGCCCGGCGCCGGTCCGACAACTTCCTCACCGAGGTTTCGGCCCTGCACGAGAGCGACCTGGTGGTGCATGTCGATCACGGCATCGGCCGCTACGAGGGATTGCAGACCCTGGATGTGGGCGGGGCACCGCACGATTGCCTGCGGGTGATCTACCAGGGCGGCGACCGCCTGTTCGTGCCGGTGGAGAACATCGAGGTTCTGTCCCGCTTCGGCTCCGAGGGCGCGTTGGTCGATCTGGACCGCCTGGGCGGCGTCGCCTGGCAGGCGCGCAAGGCACGGGTCAAGCAACGCCTGAAGGACATCGCCGAGCGCCTGATCAAGATCGCCGCGGCGCGGCAGACTCATGCCGGCGAGGCCTTCGAGCCGCCGGCCGGCCTGTACGACGAGTTCGCCGCGCGCTTCCCATACCCTGAGACCGAGGATCAGCAGCGGGCCATCGACGATACCCTGGCCGATCTGGCCTCGGGCCGGCCGATGGACCGGCTGATCTGTGGCGACGTCGGTTTCGGCAAGACCGAAATCGCCCAGCGCGCCGCCTTCGTGACGGTGATGAGCGGGCGGCAGGTGGCGGTTGTGGTGCCGACGACCTTGCTGGCGCGGCAGCATTTCAAGACCTTCTCCGAGCGCTTCGAGGGGCTGCCCGTGCGCATCGCCCAGCTCTCCCGCCTGGTGCCGCCACGCGAGGCGGCCGAGAGCAAACGCCAATTCGCGGACGGCACCGTGGACATCGTCATCGGCACCCATGCGCTGCTGGCGAAATCGGTGCACGCCAAGGACCTCGGCTTGCTGATCGTTGACGAGGAGCAGCACTTCGGCGTCAAGCAGAAGGAACGCCTGAAGGAGTTGCGCGCCAGCGTGCATGTGCTCACCCTGAGCGCCACGCCGATCCCGCGCACCCTGCAGATGGCCATGTCGGGGGTGAAGGAGATGAGCCTGATCGCCACCCCGCCGGTGGACCGCCTGGCCGTGCGCACCTTCGTCATGCCCTACGACCCGGTGGTGGTGCGCGAGGCCATCCAGCGCGAGCATTTCCGCGGCGGCCAGATCTTCTATGTGTGCCCGCGCATCGAGGATCTGCCGGACTTGAGCGACCGCCTGCGCAAGCTGGTGCCCGACATCAAGATGGTCACCGCGCACGGGCAAATGGCGCCCAGCCAGCTCGAGGCGGCGATGACCGCCTTCTACGACCGGCAGTACGACCTGCTCTTGTCCACCAACATCATCGAATCCGGCCTGGATATCCCCAGCGCCAACACCCTGATCGTCCACCGCGCCGACATGTTCGGTCTGGCGCAGCTCTATCAGTTACGCGGGCGCATCGGCCGCTCGAAGATCCGCGCCTACGCCTATCTGACCTTGCCGCCGGGACGCTTGCTCAGCGCCGCGGCGGAAAAGCGCCTGAATGTCATGCAGACCCTGGATACCCTGGGCGCCGGCTTTACCCTGGCCAGCCACGACATGGATATTCGCGGCGCCGGCAACCTGTTGGGCGAGGAGCAGTCGGGGCACATCCGCGAGGTCGGCATCGAGCTCTACCAGCAGATGCTGGAGGAAGCGATCGCCGCCCAGCGCGGCGGTGCCGCCGCCGGCGAGGGCGAGGCGGCCTTCACGCCGCAGATCAGCATCGGCACCTCGGTGCTGATCCCGGAAACCTATGTGGCCGACTTGAGCGTCCGGCTGGGCCTCTACCGGCGTCTTTCCAACTTGGTGGATGGCGCGGAAATCGAGAGCTTCGCCGCCGAGCTGATCGACCGCTTCGGGCCGCTGCCGGAAGAGGTCGAAAACCTCCTGCAGATCGTCACCATCAAGCGCCGCTGCGTCGAGGCCGGCGTGGACAAGGTCGACGCCGGCCCCAAGGGCGCTGTGATCTCGTTCCACCAGGACACGTTCGCCAAGCCGGAAGGCCTGATCGCCTTCATCCAAAAGCGCGCCAACACCGTAAAGCTGCGCCCCGACCACAAGCTGGTCTTCCAGCACAAGTGGGAAGACCCGGCCGACCGCGCCCGCGGTGTGCGCCGGCTGATCGACGATCTGGCGCAACTGGCGCATGGCGCTTAGGTTGAGAACTCGTTGAGGCGTCATCCCGGACGCGACTTTCCTCCAAGCCATTGGCTTGGCAAGGAAAGTCAGTGATCCGGGATCCATGGTCGGACCGCGGGGTGGCGGAGAGATGGATCCCGGATCGCAAGGCTCGCCACCCGAAATTCGCAGATTTTCGGGCTCATCTACCGTCCGGGATGACGAGCGGGCCTAGGTCATGCACCCACTAACCGGTATTGTTCCAAGTGTATGTGTAGGAGAATTCCATGAGCGAGGATCGTGCCCCGACCAAGCCCGTCATAGCCCCGGCGAAGAACGGCCCGCTGATCGTCAAGCATCTAAAGCGCTTCGCCAATTCGCGGGGTGACGCCATCGCCACGAAGGAGATCATGGCGCTGTGCCGCTGCGGCCGGTCCCACACCAAGCCATTTTGCGACGGCACCCACGCCA
>JAJFGI010000260.1 GCA_021776215.1 Kiloniellaceae bacterium
GCCACGGTGGAGCTGGGCGATCTGGAAACCAAGATCACGGGTGCCGCGGACAAAGCGCTCGCCGTCGAACAGCGCCTGTTCGAGGATCTGGTGGGCGAGGTGGTCGGCCGCGGCGAGGAGATCGGCGCTTGCGCCCGGGCCCTGGCCGCCATCGACGTGGCGGCGGCGCTGGCCGAGGTGGCGACGGCGGGGCGCTGGTGCCGGCCCAAGGTCGACGGGAGCACCGCCTTCGCGGTACGCGGCGGCCGTCATCCGGTGGTCGAGGCGGCGCTCACCGAGGCGCAGACCGGCAGCTTCGTCGCCAACGACTGCGATCTGGGCGGTGGCACCGGGGAGACGGGGGATACGCGCATCTGGCTGGTCACCGGCCCCAACATGGCGGGCAAGAGCACCTTCTTGCGGCAGAATGCGCTGATCGCGGTTCTCGCTCAGATGGGCGCCTATGTGCCCGCCGAGGCGGCGCACATCGGCGTGGTCGATCGCCTGTTCAGCCGGGTCGGGGCGGCCGACGATCTGGCCCGCGGCCGCTCCACCTTCATGGTCGAGATGGTCGAAACCGCGGTAATCCTCAATCAGGCGGGGCCGCGCTCCCTGGTCATCCTGGACGAGATCGGCCGCGGCACGGCGACCTTCGACGGCCTGTCGCTGGCCTGGGCGTGTGTCGAGCATTTGCACGAGGTCAATCGGTCCCGGGCCTTGTTCGCCACCCATTTCCACGAGCTCACCGCCCTGGCGGGCAAGCTCTCGGGGCTGGCCTGCCATACCATGCGGGTGAAGGAATGGAAGGGCGAGGTGGTCTTCCTGCACGAGGTGGCACCGGGCGCCGCCGACCGTTCCTACGGCATCCATGTGGCCAAGCTGGCCGGTCTGCCGGCCGCTGCCGTGGCCCGCGCCGAGGCGGTCCTGACCATGCTGGAACAGGGCGAGCAGGCCGGGGCGCTCGGCCGCCTGGCCGATGATCTGCCGTTGTTCGCCGCCCGCCCGCGTGGCGCGGTGGCCCCCGAGCCGTCGCCGGTATCCAAAGCCTTGGCCGCCGTCGATCCGGACGGGCTCAGCCCCAAGGCCGCCCTCGAAGTGCTCTACGAGCTCAAGCGTTTGGCGGCGGTGGACGGCAAGGGGTAGCGGCCGGGCGCAGAATTCCCTTGTGTGCGGGCGCGCGGGCGGCAATCTCAAGAGTGGATATGAGGGAGTAGAGGTCCCATGGAGGCCTTGGCGCTGCAAAGCCTGCCTGAGGTCGAGGTTGAGAAGCCCCGGGCCATTGTCGAGCGGCGGCGCTTGCGGGATGCGGTCGCGGAGATCGCCGCCGCTGGGCTGCCGCCGGCCGAGGCGCGCGCCGGCGTCCTGGAAACCCTCAAGGCGGCTCTGGCGGCGGGTCGGGCTGAGATTCGCCGGCGCTTCGATGGCGGCGCCTCGGGCCGCGCCGTGGTCCGCGCCCACTCTCATCTGGTCGATCAGATGGTCCGCGTCGTCTTCGACCATGTGAGCGAGCATGTCCATCCTGCGGGCAGCCCGTCGACCGGCGAGGTTCTGTCCCTGGTCGCCGTCGGCGGCTATGGCCGCGGCGAGATGGCGCCGCATTCGGATGTGGATCTTCTGTTCCTGATTCCCTACAAGCTCACGCCGCGCACCGAACAGGTGATCGAGGACGTGCTCTATTTCCTCTGGGACCTGGGGTTCAAGGTGGGCCAGGCGACCCGCTCGGTGGACGAGTGCCTGCGCCAGGCCAAGGCCGATCTGACCATCTGCACCAGCCTGCTCGAAGCCCGCTGGCTGTGGGGCGATCAGGATCTCTATCGCACCCTGCGCAAGCGCTTCCAGAAAGAGGTCGCCGCCGCCAAGGACGCCGCCCGCTTCATCGAGGCGAAGCTGGCCGAGCGCGCCGAGCGGCACAAGCGGCTCGGCGGCTCGCGCTATTCCCTGGAGCCGAACATCAAGGACGGCAAGGGCGGCCTGCGCGATCTGCATACCCTCTATTGGATCGGCAAGTTCCTCTATCAGGTGGACGACGTGGCCGAGCTGACGGCGCGCGGCGTGTTCACGAAGACCGAGGCGCGGCGCTTCGACAAGGCGCAGAACTACCTGTGGATCCTGCGCTGCCATCTGCACTATGCGACCGGCCGGGCCGAGGAGCGCTTGACCTTCGATCTGCAGAAGGAGATTGCCCCGCGCATGGGCTATACCGAGCGCGCCGGGCTGCGCGATGTCGAACGCTTCATGAAGCACTACTTCCTGATCGCCAAGGACGTGGGCGATCTGACGCGCATCTTCTGCGCGACCCTGGAAGCCGAGCACGACCGGCGCTCGCGCTTTCGCCTGCCGATGTTGCGGCGGCGGCGGTCGATCGACGGCTTTCGCCTGGAGGGCGATCGGCTGAGTGTCGCCGGGCCGGAGGTTTTCGCCGAACGGCCCGTGCAGATGCTGCGCATCTTCCATGCGGCGCAAAAGCACGAGTTGGATATCCACCCCGAGGCGTTGCGCTGGATCACGCAAAACCTGAAGCACATCGGTGCGGCAGCGCGCGCCGATGCCGAGGCCAACCGCCTGTTCCTCGGTATGCTCACCTCGCCGAACAATCCGGAGACGGCCCTGCGCCGGCTCAACGAGGCCGGTGTCTTCGGCCGTTTCGTGCCCGACTTCGGCCGCGTGGTGGCGCAGATGCAATACAACATGTACCACCACTACACGGTCGACGAGCACACCCTCTTCGCCATCGGCATCCTGCACAGGATCGAAGGCGGCCTGCTCAAGGACGAGGTGCCGATCGCCTCCGAGGTCGTGCACAAGGTGCTCTCGCGCCGGGTGCTCTATCTGGCGGTGCTGCTGCACGATATCGCCAAGGGGCGCGGCGGCGACCACTCGCAGATCGGCGCCAAGGTGGCGCGCAAGCTGTGCCCGCGGCTGGGCCTGAGCGAGGAGGAGACGGAGACGGTGGCCTGGCTGGTGCTGCACCACCTGGCCATGTCCGATACGGCCTTCAAGCGCGACCTGACGGACCCGCAGACGATCACGGATTTCGCGGCCCTGGTGCAATCGCCGGAGCGCTTGCGCCTGTTGCTGGTCCTTACTGTGGCCGATATCCGCGCCGTCGGCCCCGGCGTCTGGAGCGCCTGGAAGGCGGCGCTACTGCGCGATCTCTATTGGCGGGTCGAGGAGGCGTTGACCGGCGTCGTCGCCGAGGACAGCCGGCAGGCAAGGGTCGCCGCGGCGCAAGCGGATTTGCGCGCCAAGCTGAGCGATTGGCCGGCGGACGACATCGCCGCGCATCTGGCGCGCGGCTATGCACCCTATTGGCTGTCGGTGGATGGCGAGACCCACGAGCGCCATGCCCGCCTGGTGCGTGACGCGGAGCGGCGTCAGGCACCGCTCACCGTCGATACGCGCATCGACCGCTACCGACAGGTCACCGAGGTGACGGTCTATACCGCCGATCACGCCGGCCTGTTCAGCCGCATCGCCGGGGCCGTGGCGGTGGCCGGGGCGAGCATCGATGCGGCGCGCATCTTCACCCTGGCCAACGGCATGGCGTTGGATACCTTCTATGTGCGCGATGCGGTCGGCGGCCCCTTCGACCGGCCCGATCGCCTCGCCCGCCTCTCCGCCGCCGTCGAGCAAACCCTGGCCGGGCGCCTGAAGCCGGCGCAGGAGCTGGCGCGGCGGCGCTCGCCCCTGCCCAGCCGCTTGCGCGTCTTCAAGGTCACGCCGCGCGTGCTCATCGATAACAAGGCGAGCGCGCGGGCCACGGTCATCGAGGTCAACGGCTGCGACCGGCCCGGCCTGCTCTATGATCTGACCCGGACGCTCTCCAAGCTGAACCTGATGATCCATGGCGCACGCATCGCCACCTATGGCGAACGGGCTGTCGATGTCTTCTATGTGCAGGATGCCCTGGGCGACAAGATCGAGGCCCCGGCCAAGCTCAAACGGATTCGCGAGCGCTTGGTCACCGCGCTGGCCGACGGGGACGGCAAGCCGGTCCCCCAGAAACCCGGTGCAAAGAAACCCGGCCCACCTAAATCCGGCGCGAAGAAATCCAGCCCAAAGAAACCGGCGGCCAAGAAGACGGCGGTCAAGAAAGGGGCGGCGGGCAAGGCCGGTGCCCGCCCGCGCCGCGCCAAGCCGGCCGCGGGGTAAACGGCGGCGCTTTTCCAACACCCCGGAATCCTTTAGATAGTCGGCACAATGGCGCTCGTCCGTTCCCTTGCCACCGTCGGCGGCTATACCGGCATCAGCCGGATCCTCGGCCTGATCCGGGACATGCTCTTCGCCCCGGTGCTGGGCACCGGGCCGGTGGCGGATGCCTTCTTCATCGCCTTCCGCTTGCCGAATCTGTTCCGCCGGCTTTTCGCCGAGGGCGCCTTCAATGCCTCCTTCGTCCCGCTTTTTGCCCGTCAGATCGAATCCGGGGGCCGGGAGACGGCGCGACTGTTCGCCGAGCAGACCCTGGCGGTACTCCTATCGGCCTTGCTGCTGCTGATCGCCGTGTGCATGGTCGCCATGCCCTGGCTGATGTATGCGCTGGCTCCGGGCTTTGCCGCGCATTCACAGAAGTTCGATCTGGCCGTGCAACTCAGCCGGATCACCTTCCCTTACCTGCTATTCATGTCGCTGGTCGCCTTGCTCAGCGGCGTGCTGAACTCTCTCTATCGTTTCGCCGCGGCGGCGGCGGCACCGATCGTCCTCAATGTCTGTTTCATCTTCGCCGTGTTGGTGGTCCTGCCGATCACCGGCGCGCCCGGCGAGGTGCTGGCATGGACGGTGGCGGTGGCCGGCATCGGGCAGTTCCTGCTCCTCCTCATCGCCTGCCGGCGGGCCGGCATGGTCTTGCGTTTGCCGCGGCCGCGCCTGACGCCGGCCGTCAGACGCCTGCTGGCCCTCATGGGGCCAGGGCTGCTCTCGGCCGGGGCCATGCAGATCAATCTGATGGTCGGAACCATCATTGCCTCGCTGCAGGCCGGCGCCGTGTCCTTTCTCTACTATGCGGACCGCATCTATCAGCTGCCGCTCGGCCTGATCGGCATCGCTTTTGGGATCGTGCTGCTGCCCGATCTGTCGCGCAAGCTGCGCGCCGGCGCCGTCACGCAGGCCATGTACACCTTCAACCGCGGCCTGGAATTGGCGCTGTTTCTGACCCTGCCGGCGACCGTGGCCTTGCTGGTCATCCCCCTGCCGATCATCGTTGTGCTGTTCGAGCGCGGCGCCTTCGACCGGGCGGACTCGTTGGCGACCGCCTGGGCGCTGGGCGCCTTTGCCCTTGGCTTGCCGGCCTTCGTTCTGGTCAAGGTGCTGCAGCCGGCGTTCTTCGCGCGCGAGGATACGGTGACCCCCTTGCGCATGGCGCTGATCACGGTGGCCGCGAATGTGGTCTTTAGTCTGCTGCTCTTCTGGCCGTTGCGCCATGTGGGGCTGGCCCTGGCCACCAGCCTCTCGGCTTGGTTGAATGCCGGCCTTTTGGTGTTCGCCTTGCGTCGGCGGCGGTTTCTGACGGTCGATGCGCGCAGCAAATCGCGGGTGCCGCGTATCGCCCTGACCAGCGTGGTCATGGGTATTGTGTTGTGGGCGGCATTCGAATGGCTGGAGCCATGGTTCGACGCGGCGGAGCCGGTGCGGATCCTCGGACTCCTCATTTTGGTTTGCGGCGGCCTGGTCGTCTATGGCGGCCTGGCCTTGGCCTTGCGGGCGATCGCGCCGGCGGATCTGGCGAGCCTGCTGCGCCGTCCGGCGCGCGGATCAAACAGCGGCCCTTGACCGGGGCGGGGAGATGCGGCGATAACCCGGCCGTCCGCGCCGCCGCGGGCATTTGAGCCGCACGGATGGCGAGGTCATGAAGCGCATCTTCTCGGGCGTGCAGCCCACGGGCAATCTGCACCTGGGCAACTACCTGGGGGCGATCCGCAATTTCGTGCCCCTGCAGGACGACTACGACTGCATCTATTGCGTCGTCGATATGCACGCCATCACCGTGTGGCAGGACCCGAAGGTTCTCAAGGCCAATACCCGCGAGGTGGCGGCGGCCTATCTGGCCGCCGGGATCGATCCCAAGCGTTGCATCATCTTCAACCAGAGCCAGGTCGCCGCGCATGCCGAGCTGGCCTGGATCTTCAATTGCGTGGCCCGCCTCGGTTGGCTCAACCGCATGACCCAGTTCAAGGAGAAGGCGGGCAAGCACCGGGAGAACGCCAGCGTCGGCCTCTATGCCTATCCCAATCTCATGGCCGCCGACATCCTCGCCTACAAGGCCACCCACGTGCCCGTGGGTGAGGACCAGAAACAGCACCTGGAGCTGACCCGCGACATCGCGCAGAAATTCAACTCCGATTTCAAGGTCGATTTCTTTCCGCTGCTGGAGCCGCTGATCCTGGGCACCGCGACGCGGGTGATGTCCCTGCGCGACGGCACCAAGAAGATGAGCAAGTCGGACCCTTCCGACTATAGCCGGATCACCATGACCGACGATGCGGATGCCATCGCCAAGAAGATCCGCAAGGCGACCAGCGACCCGGACCTGCTGCCCGGCCGGGAAGTGCTGGACGGTACCGGCGCGGTGCCCGAGGCGGCCCGCCAGGCCCGACCCGAGGCCTACAACCTGCTGGCCATCTACGCGGCCCTGGCGGACAAGCCGATGGCCGATGTGATGGACGAATTCGCCGGGGCGCAGTTTTCCCACTTCAAGGCCGTGCTCACCGATCTGGCGGTTGCCGCCCTGGGGCCCATCGGGGCGGAGATGAAGCACTTGAGCGACGATCCGGGGGCGGTCGATGCGGTCCTGCATGACGGCGCCGAGCGCGCCCGCGCCATCGCCGAGCCGATCCTGGCCGAGGTCTACGACATCGTCGGGTTTCTGCGTCCCTAGACGGTTGCGCAAAAGTCGCCGCCAGGACGTTGGCCTTGCCGTGAATCGGCGCTAAGGTGCGCGCCACTCGTGTCCCGTCCGGCCCGCAACATGCCGTGATGCCTATGCGCCGAACGCTCTAGTCCTCGGGCGATGCAGATCTACCTGCCCATTGCCGAGATGTCGGTCAACGTCTTCCTGCTGCTCGGCATGGGCGGAGGGGTTGGCTTCCTCTCGGGCTTGTTCGGGGTGGGTGGGGGATTCCTGATGACGCCGTTGCTCATCTTCATCGGCGTGCCGCCGGCGGTGGCGGTGGGGACCGAGGCGAACCAGATCGTCGCCTCATCGGTCTCGGGGGTGCTGGCGCACTGGCGCCGCGGCAATGTCGACTTCAAGATGGGGTTCGTCCTGCTGCTCGGCGGCTTCGCCGGCTCGACCCTGGGCGTCGTGCTGTTCTCGTTCCTGCGCGAACTCGGGCAGATCGATCTGGTGATCTCGCTCTCCTACGTGGTCTTTCTGGGCATCATCGGGGCGTTGATGTTCCTGGAGGGCCTGCGCACCATGCGCCGTCGCAAGACGGCGGCGACACAGCGCCGCAAGCTGCATCAGCACACCTGGATCCACGGCCTGCCGCTGAAGATGCGCTTCCGCCGATCGAAGCTCTACATCTCGGCGCTGATGCCGCTGTCCATCGGCTTTCTGGTCGGCGTGCTCTCGGCCATCATGGGCGTGGGCGGCGGCTTCATCATGGTGCCGGCGATGATCTATCTGCTGGGCATGCCGACCTCGGTGGTCATCGGCACCTCGCTGTTTCAGATCATTTTCGTCACCGCCAACGTCACCTTTCTGCAGGCCTATGCCAACCAGACCGTCGATGTGGTGCTTGCCCTGATGCTGCTCACCGGGGCGGTGATCGGCGCCCAATTCGGGGCCCGCGCCGGGGCGCGCCTGCAGGGCGAGGAATTGCGGGTCCTGCTCGCCCTCATGGTCCTCGCGGTGTGCGCCAAGCTGTTCTATGACTTGCTGATCACACCCGCCGATCTCTATTCGCTCGGAATCACGCGATGAGCCGCCGCTTGGTCCGCTTTGTCGTCCCGATGGTCATGGTCCTGACGCTCTCCGCGTCGGGCCGGGCGGATACGCTGGTCGCCGATCTGTCGCAGCATCTGGTGGGCATCACCACCGGGTTCGCCGGCGCCGAGGTGCTGCTTTTCGGTGCTGTCGAGGGGCACGGCGATGTGGTCGTCATTACCCGTGGGCCGGAGCGGCCGGCGGTCATGCATCGCAAGAGCCGCATCCTCGGGGTGTGGGTCAATACGGCGTCGCTGACCTTCGACCGGGTGCCGAGCTTCTATGGGATCGCCAGCTCGCGGCCGCTGGAGGAGATCGCCCCGGCGACCGTCCTGGCGCGTCACGAGATGGGCGTCGAGCATTTGCGCCTGGAACTGGCGCGGGCCAAGGCCTCGCCGAATGTCGCCGCGGAATGGCGGGACGGCTTGGTGCGTAATTTTCAAAGGGCCGGCCTATACACCACCTCCGTACGCAATGTGACGTTTCTCGGCAATCGCCTGTTTCGCACGCGTATCAGCTTACCGGCGAACGTGCCGACGGGGACCTATCAGGTGCAGGTTTTCCTGATTGTAGACGGACGCGTCGTCTCGGCTCAGACAACGCCCCTGAGCGTCAGCAAGGTCGGCGGCGAGGCCGTGGTCTTCGATTTCGCCTACAAGCAGCCGGCGATATACGGCTTGATTGCGATTGCCTTGGCATTGATGGCAGGATGGCTGGCCCATTTGGCCTTCCGGAAAGCATAGTGCCGCGATGAGTGACAGCGACGACGCGAAAACTGCCGGCGATACCAGCGATCGCGTTTTCCTGGTCGTCGTCGACGAGACCGAGGAGATGAACGTGGCGCTGCGCTTCGCCTGTCGGCGGGCGCGCCGTACCGGCGGCCGGGTGGCCCTGCTCTATGTGATCGAGCCGGCGGATTTCCAGCACTGGCGCGCCGTCGAGGAGCTGATGCGCGAGGAGGCCCGCAACGAAGGCGAGCAGCTCTTGCAGCGCCTGGCGGCTCAGGTCAACGACCTGGTGGGGGCCATCCCCATCCTCTATGTGCGCGAGGGCAAGGTCGCCGACGAGCTCATGAAGCTGCTCGACGAGGAGCCGCAGATCTCCATTCTGGTGCTCGGTGCCAACACCGGCCCGCGGGGCCCCGGACCCCTGGTTTCGGCGCTGAGCGGGAAAATGATCGGCAAGTTGCGGGTGCCCCTGACCCTGGTCCCCGGCAACCTCAGTGACGAGGCGATCGACAGCATTGCCTAGGTCCCATGGGGAAAGCCGCCCAGCTTGCAGTTAAGGCTCGGCTTGAAGTTGCCGCCCAGACAGATCACATTAGAGACCTGATCGCATTCATCACCCAGGAGGGCGGAAAAGGTGTTTATTCAGACGGAACAGACGCCAAATCCGGCGACCCTGAAATTCCTGCCGGGCCGCGAGGTTTTGGGCGCCGGTACGGCCGATTTCACCAATCCCGAGGCGGCCGCCAACTCGCCGCTGGCGCAGCGCCTGTTCGCCATCCAGGGGGTGAGCGGCATCTTCCTGGGCGCCGATTTCATCACCGTCAGTAAGGCCGACGAGCGCGAATGGCACCTGCTCAAGCCGGCCATTCTCGGCGTCATCATGGAACATTTCACCGCCGGCCGGCCGGTCCTCACGGCCCCCGCCAGCGCTGCCGCGGAAGAAGCCGTGGCCGAGGAGGATCAGGAGATCGTGGCCCAGATCAAGGAGCTGCTGGATACCCGGGTGCGTCCGGCGGTGGCCCAGGACGGCGGCGATATCGTCTTCCAGGGCTATGACAAGGGCGTGGTTTTCCTGCACATGCAGGGAGCCTGCGCCGGCTGCCCCTCCTCGACGGCGACCCTGAAGATGGGCATCGAGAACATGCTGCGCCATTACATCCCCGAAGTGGTCGAGGTCCGCGCCGCCCAATAGGGCGGGCCCGTCTACGGCAGCATATAGAACTGCGTTCCGAACCAGCGCCAGCGGCCGTCGGGCCCCGGCATGGTGCAGTTGATGCGCGTCCGGCCGGGGGACAGCGGCTGGGCGAGGCGAATCTCGATGCGTCGCTCGCCGAGGCGCTCGAGGCTGCTGTCGCCGGTGCTGGCGAAGCAATTCAGGGACTCGACCCCGGAAACGGTCTCGTCGACCGTGAAGCCATAGGGCGGCGGGTTGCCGGCCGGGCGCACCAAGGTATCCGCGGGGGTCACGTCGCGCACCGGCAATGGCAACGAATTCACGGCCAGGCGGAATCGGTCCATATCCCCATAGGTCTCGTTGAAGGGATAGCGCGGCAGGGCGAAGCGATCGCCGGTGCGCGCGATGGCGCCCGACTGCTGACCGAAGGCGGCGGCAAATCCGGCCTGCACGACAATGTCGCGCAGGGCGAGCCCGTATTCACCGTACGGGTAGGCGAAAACTGTCGGTGCCTCGCCCATCTCTTCCTGAAAGCGCGCCGCGGCGGCGACCAGCTCGGCCCGTGTCGCCTCCGGCGACTGGGCCACCATATGCCCGTGGTCGACGCCGTGTTGGCCCAGGGTGACCCCCCCACCCGCGACCATCTCGCGCACCTGGTCCCAGGTCATGTAGCCACCCAGGCCCCGGTCGATGGCGCCGGTGGCGATGAACAGCGTGAAGGGAAGGTTCGCGGCGCGCAGGCGCGGCCAAGCCTCGGTATAGACCGAGACGAAGGCGTCATCGATGGTGATTCCCACCGTGCGATCCGGCAGCGGCCGGTTCTCATTCAGCGCGGCGACAATCTCGGGCACCGGCAGGACCCGATAAGGGCCCGAAGTCAATTCGGCGATGTGCGCCTCGAACTGATCGAGGCGGATGTTGGTCGAGGGCAACTCCGATTCGCCGAAGCGGTGATACATGATCACGGCCGCCCCGTTGTCGGCGGGCCCTTCGGCGACCGCCGGATCGACCGGCGCGGCGACGAGCCAGCCGGCCAGAACGCCGACCGCGACGAAATGCCGGATCACCTCCGCCCGGCGGCGGAATCGCTTCGGCTTTATCTGTGTCTGCGCGCATGGCCCCACGATCGTCTGCCCCCCTTGTCATGCCCGTGCAGTCCTGGGAGTCTATCGCTGCGGGGGGCCGCGGCTCAAGGCGCCATTGACCGCACCGCCGACCGCCGGGGCATCACGCCGTCGCCAACGGAACCCCGCACGCAACACGAGGAGCCATCACCGTGGGCAAAATTCTCAGCGATTCCGCGCTGGATACGATCTTCCGCGCGGCGCGGACGCACCGGGCCTGGCAGGACAAGGAGGTCAGCGATGTCCTTCTGCAGGCGGTTTACGATCTGGCCAAGTTGGCGCCGACCAGCGCCAATTGCTCGCCCATGCGGGTGCTGTTCCTGACGTCTCCGGAGGCCAAGGCCCGTCTGCGCCCGGCCCTCGACGCCGGCAACGTTGCCTCGGTCATGGCGGCGCCGGTGACGGCGATTGTCAGCCACGACCTGGAGTTCCACGAAAACCTGCCGCGTTTGGCGCCGCATACGGACGCGCGATCGTGGTTCGCCGGCAAGGATGAGCTGATCCGAACCACCGCCTTCCGCAATGGCAGCCTGCAAGGCGCCTATCTGATCATCGCGGCGCGGGCCCTCGGCCTGGACTGCGGGCCCATGAGCGGCTTCGATAACGCCAAGGTCGACGGTGAATTCTTCCCCGACGGGACGGTCAAATCCAACTTTCTGTGCAATCTCGGCTACGGCGTTGCGGAAAAACTGCGGCCGCGGGCGCCGCGCCTCGACTTCGACGAAGCGTGTCGGATCCTCTAGGCACCGCGCCTCGGCATATGACACGCACTGAACCCGGCGCGGCACGGGCCCGCTGTCTGCTGGCCCTGGATGCGGCGGGGGCGGCATGCTCGGCGGCCCTTTGGCGCGACGGCGGCATCGTCGCGCACCGATTTGCCGCCATGCGCCGTGGTCAGTCGGAACATCTGGTGCCGATGATCGAGGAGGTGATGACGGCGGCGGAGACGGCCTACGATACCCTCGACGGGCTGGCCGTCACCATCGGGCCGGGCGGCTTCACCGGTGTTCGTATCGGTCTGGCCACGGCCCGCGGTCTGGCGTTGGCTTTGCGCCGGCCGCTCATCGGGATCAGCAGTTTCGAGGCGGTGGCGGCTGCCGTGCCGACGGCCGAACGGAGTGGCCGGATGCTTGCCGTGGTCCTCGACAGCAAACGCCACGAAGTCTATGTGCAGGCCTTTGCGCCGTCTGACACGGGCGATCTTCGGCCCGTGGCGCCGGGCGCTGCCGTGGCACCGGCGGACTTGGATGCCTGGCTTCCCGCCGGCCCGGTGGTGCTGGCTGGCGATGCGGCGCCGGCGGCCAGGGCGGCCTTGCAAGCGGCGGGGCGGGAGGTGCACGCCGCCACCTCGCCCGGTTTGGCCGACGCGGTGCAGGTGGCGGCGCTGGCGGCGGCGCGGCCACTGCCGCCGCCGGCGGCGGACATGCCGCAACCCCTTTATTTGCGCGCCCCGGATGTGACGCCGTCCCCCGCGGGGAGGCCATGAGTCCGGCTCCGCAGGGCGACGCGGCCGGCGCTTTCAGGATACGGGCGGCCAACCCGTTCGATATCCCCCTGATTGCCGCCTTGCATGCGGATAGCTTCACCGGCGTTCTGGCCGGTCAGGTGTGGAACGAAACCGCCGTGGCGGAAGTTCTGGCCATGCCGGGCGCTTACGGACTTCTTGCCGCGGCCGTCGCGGGCCCGGCGGGGGCTGGACCGACCGACCCGGCGGGATTTCTCCTGGGCTGCAACGTGGCCGGCGTCGGCGAAATCCTGTCGCTTGGCACGGCCCGCCGATGGCGCCGGTGCGGGGCCGCGCGGGCCCTTTTGCACGCCGCGGTCGAGCACGCCGAAGCGGCCGGCATCGCGCGCCTGTTCTTGGAAGTCGCCGAGGACAACGACGCGGCGCGCGAGCTCTATCTCGGCGCCGGCTTTGCCGGGATCGCCCGCCGCCCGGCGTATTACCGGCGTGCCGACGGCCCGGCGGCGGCGGCGTTGGTATTGGCGCGTGATCTCGGCTGAACTCCGTTCTCCGCCGAGCATGATTTGGCACGGGTATTGTTGATCGATTACTCTCCAATCGGTATCTATTGGTACTTCGGAGACAGAAAGCCATGAAATACCCGGTCCAGATCGGCGTTTTTTTGGCTCGAGAGGGATTCCACGTGAATGACTACTGGGTATTGGGTATTATTACTGTTGCCACAGCGGCATTGAGTACTTATATAGGTTCGCGATGAACCAAATGGACAAGAAACGACCATGACAGAGCAAGCTAAACCCAGCGAACTGCTGGCCTTAACCACCAATATCGTTGCCGCGCATGTCGCCAACAACTCGGTGGCGGTCGCGGATCTGCCGCGGTTGATCCGCGACGTGCACGATACGCTGTCGAGCGTCGGGGGGGGCGGGACGCGCGAGCCGGAGCGGCCGACGCCGGCGGTTGCGATCAAAAAATCGGTGACGCCGGACTTTATCGTCTGCCTCGAAGACGGCAAGAAGCTGAAGATGCTCAAGCGGCATCTCAAGACGGCCTACAACATGACGCCCGAGGAATACCGTGAGCGCTGGGGTTTGGCCGCAGATTATCCCATGGTGGCGCCGAACTACGCCAAGCAGCGCAGCCGGTTGGCGAAGCAGATCGGTCTGGGGACACGGGCGCGGCGCAAGAAGGCGTAGTTTCCCTGCATCATCGCCATTTTTCGGGGCGCGTTCCGGATTAGGCGGTGGCCGCCGTATCGGCTATACTTTCAGGCAATGATGGTTTCCCATCCGCGGAGACATGGCCTCGCAACTCGAACGGCGATGCAAGGAGAAAGGGCTCAAGATGACCGGCCAGAGGCGGGTCATCGCCCAAGTTCTGTCGGACTCCGACGATCATCCGGATGTCGAGACGCTGCATCAGCGCGCCAGTCGCGTCGACCCGCGCATCTCGATTGCCACCGTCTATCGAACGGTCAAGCTTTTCGAGCAGGCCAACATCCTGACCCGGCACGATTTCGGCGACGGGCGCGCCCGTTACGAGACGGTGCCGCGAGAGCACCACGATCACTTGATCGATATCGACTCGGGACAAGTCATCGAGTTTCGCGACGATGAGATCGAGCGCCTGCAGCGCGACGCCGCACAGGCGCTGGGATACCGGCTGGTTGGGCACCGTCTGGAGTTGTACGGTGTACGTGCCGGAAAGCGCAAGGCCAGGACGGCACGGACCGCCCGCGGCAGCGGGAACGGCTCGTCAAACGACGGCGAGCCGGACTAAGATCGCGGCGCATCAGCGATCGCCCCGTTAACGCCCGCAAACCGCCCGCAAGGGGAGAGCACCGCCATGGCCGTACTCGATGTGAACCGGGAGAGGCTGGTCGACGTCAGGGCCGGTAACCTATGTGTTCGCCTGGCGGAGACGGCGGCGGAAGTCGAGGCTGCGCAGGGGCTGCGCTATCGCATCTTCTACGAGGCCATGGCGGCGCGGCCGACACCGGAAATGGCCGCCGTGCGCCGCGACTTCGACAGCTTCGACGACTACTGCGACCACCTGCTGGTCTTCGATATGCAACGCGGCGATGGGCCGGAGGCGGTCATCGGCACCTATCGGGCGATGCGCCGGTCGGCGGCGGCGGAGCGCGGACAGTTCTATTCGGCCGACGAGTACGACATATCCAGCCTGCTCGCGTATCCGGGCGAGATATTGGAGCTCGGGCGCTCGTGCATCGATGCCGACTATCGAACCGGCACCACCATGCAGTTGCTCTGGCGCGGGATCGCCGAATACGTCCTGGCCCATAACATCGAGCTCATGTTCGGTTGCGCCAGCTTGCCCGGCACCGATCCCGACCGTTTGGCCATGCCGCTGGCATATCTGTATCATCATCATTTGGCGCCGCCGGCGCTGCGGCCCTGGGCGTTACCCGAGCGCTACGTGGCCATGAACCGCATCCCGCCGGAGGGGATCACCCCGCGCCGGGCGCTGCAGATGCTGCCGCCCCTCATCAAGGGCTACCTGCGCGTCGGCGGCTTTGTCGGCGAGGGCGCCGTGGTCGATCGCGAATTCGGCACCACGGACGTCTGCGTGGTGGTCAAGACCGAATGGGTCACCGACCGCTACTACCGCCACTATACACGCGACGACGCGGCCAGGAGCGAGGGTGCCACCTGAGTCCTATGGCCCCGTCTGGTCTCGGATCTCCGCCCAAGGCGGCTTTGCGCATCCTGCTGTATGTGGGCTTCACGGTCGTGCTCTTGCCGGTGCAGGCCGTGGCGGTGATCTTGCGCCTGCCGCTGCAGAAGCGGCTGCCGCTGTGGTACCACCGTCATTGCTGCCGCATCCTGGGCCTGCGGGTCGAGTGCCGGGGGCAGCCGTCGGCGGTGCATCCGACCCTCTATGTGTCCAATCACGTCTCCTACTTCGATATCGAGGTCCTCGGTTCGCTCATCGCCGGCTCGTTCGTCGCCAAGCGCGAGGTCGCCAACTGGCCGCTGTTCGGCTGGCTGGCGAAGCTGCAGCGGTCGGTCTTCATCGAGCGCCGCGGCCGCCAGGCGGCGACCGACCGGGACGAGATGAAGGCGCGCCTGGAGGCGGGCGACGATCTGATCCTGTTTGCCGAAGGGACCAGCGGCGACGGCAATCGGGTGCTGCCCTTCAGAAGCGCGCTGTTTTCCGCCGCCCAGCTTCACCCGGGGGGCAGGCCGCTGACCGTGCAACCGGTCTCGATCGCCTATACGAGACTCGACGGCGTGCCCTTGGGGCGCTATTTGAGGCCCTTCTTCGCCTGGTATGGAGATATGGATCTGGCGGGCCATATGTGGCAGGCCGCGGGTTTGGGCTGGGTAACGGTAGAGGTGGAGTTTCATCCAGTGGTGACCTTGGAGGCGTTCGGCTCGCGCAAGGCGTTGTGCGACCATTGTTATGAGCAGGTGGCCGGCGCTGTCGCCGGGGCCCTGGCGGGGCGGCCGCGCGATGTGCCGGTACCCGGGTAGAAGGCGAATCGGATGGTGAGCAAGACGGTATACATCAAGACCTACGGCTGCCAGATGAACGAGTACGACTCGGCCCGCATGGCCGATGTGCTGGCGCCGCTTGGCTTCACGCCGACGGCGCGCGCCGATAGCGCCGACATGGTGATCCTGAATACCTGTCATATCCGCGAGAAGGCGGCGGAGAAGGTGTTCTCGGAGCTTGGCCGGCTCCGCGCCGTGCAGGCGGCGCGGGCGCGCGACGGCGGGCGCCTGTTGGTCGCGGTTGCCGGCTGTGTCGCCCAGGCCGAAGGCGAAGAGATCCTGCGCCGGGCGCCGAATGTGGATCTGGTCGTCGGCCCGCAAGCCTATCACCGCCTGCCGGAAATGCTCGCCCGTCTGGCGCGCGCCGGCGGGGGCGACGGTCGCGGCGTGCTGGATACGGACTTCCCGGTGAATGCGAAGTTCGACCATCTGCCCGCGTCGACCACGCCGCCGGGGGCCTCCGCGTTTTTGACCGTGCAGGAGGGTTGCGACAAGTTCTGCACGTTCTGTGTCGTGCCCTATACGCGGGGGGCCGAGTATTCCCGCCCGGTGGCGGACATTGTCGCCGAGGCGGAGCGGCTGTGCGCCGCGGGCGCGGTCGAGATTACACTGCTGGGCCAGAACGTGAACGCCTATCACGGTGCCGGGCCCGGGCCCGGAGCCGGCGGAGAGGCATCCGGCGGGGAGTCCTGGGGCCTTGGGCGGCTGATCCGGCGCCTGGGCGAAATCCCGGCCCTCGCGAGGCTGCGCTATACGACCTCGCACCCGCGGGATCTGGATGCGGAGCTGATCGCGGCACACGCCGAGGACAACAAGTTGATGCCCTATCTGCACCTGCCGGTGCAATCGGGCGCCGATGCGATCCTCAAGGCCATGAACCGCGGCCATACGGCGGACGAATACCGCCGCCTGGTGGAGCGCCTGCGCCGGGCCTGTCCGGCGATTGCGTTGTCCTCCGATTTCATCGTCGGCTTCCCCGGCGAAAGCGACGCCGATTTTGCCGCCACCCTGCGCCTGGTCGGCGATATTGGCTATGCGCAGGCGTATTCCTTCATGTACAGCCCGCGTCCGGGCACCCCGGCGGCCACCTTCGCGGCACCGGTGCCGGAGGCGGTCAAGGCCGAGCGCCTGGCCATGCTGCAAGCCTGCCTCGCCGAGCAGCAGGCGGCCTTCAACCACGCCAGTGTCGGGCGCACCGTGCCGGTGCTCCTAGAGCGGCGCGGCCGCAAACCGGGCCAGCTCGTCGGCCGCAGTCCCTATATGCAATCGGTGCACGTCATGGCCGGAGAAGAGACCCTCAACCGCATCGCCGAGGTGCGTATCGTCGGCGCCGGGCCGAACAGTCTGGCGGGCGAGCTGGCGACCGACGTTGGACGGCTGGCGGCGCGGCCGGCCGGCCGGCAGGTGGCGGTCGAGGTGCGCCCATGAGCCCGCCGCGCAAGCGCGAGTCCTCGGCGAAAACCGCGCCGGCCGTGCTTCTGCAATTCGACGACAACAGTCTTCTGCCCTTGCTTTACGGCGAGCACGATCAGCATCTCGCCCGCCTCGAGCAGCAATTGGGCGTGCACTTGGCGGCGCGCGGCAACCGGTTGGAGATCACCGGACCGGCGGAGGCCGCACGGACGGCGGAGCGGGTGCTGAACGCGCTCCATGCCCGCCTGCGCAAGAAGCTGGAGGTCGGCGGGGCCGAGGTGGATGCGGCGGTGCGTCTGGCGCAAGGCCCCGGCGACGGTGGCGCCGATGGCCCCGGTCTGGCGGATATGCACGGCGAGGACATCGCCATCCGGACGCGCAAGCGGCACATCTCGCCGCGGTCATTGAACCAGGCGGCCTATCTGCGGGCCCTGCAAACCCACGAGCTGGTCTTTGCCATCGGTCCGGCGGGCACCGGCAAGACATATCTGGCCGTTGCCATGGCGGTCGCCCTGATGATGGAGGGCAAGGTCGACCG
>JAJFGI010000027.1 GCA_021776215.1 Kiloniellaceae bacterium
CTGGTGATCTACCGCCTGGGTACCTACATTCCGGCGCCGGGCATCGACCCGGTGATCATGGAGCAGCTCTTCGAGCAGCAGGCCGGCGGCATCCTCGGCATGTTCAACATGTTCGCCGGCGGGGCGCTGGGCCGGATGACCATCTTCGCCCTGAACGTCATGCCCTACATCACGGCGTCGATCATCATCCAATTGCTAACGCCGATCTACCCGGCCCTCGAGGCCATGAAGAAGGAAGGCGAGGCGGGCCGCAAGAAGATCAATCAGTACACGCGCTATGGCACGGTCGGATTGGCCGGGCTGCAGGCCTTCGGCATCGCCGTCGGCCTTGAGAACATGGCCGGGCCGGCCGGCTCGGCGGTGATCGATCCAGGCCTCTATTTCCGCTTCACCACTGTGGTGACGTTGACCGGCGGGACCATGTTCCTGATGTGGCTGGGCGAGCAGATCACCCAGCGCGGCATCGGCAACGGGATTTCCCTGATTATCTTCTCGGGGATCGTCGCCAATCTGCCGGGGGCCATGGCCAGCACACTGGAATTGGGGCGGACCGGGGCGCTCTCCGCCGCCCTTATCGTCTTCCTGCTGCTCATGTCGGTGGCGGTCGTCACCTTCATCGTCTTCATGGAGCGGGCCCAGCGGCGGATCATCATCCAGTATCCCAAGCGCCAGGTCGGCAACAAGATGTTCGGCGGCGAAAGCTCGCACCTGCCGATGAAGATCAATCCGGCGGGCGTGATCCCGCCGATCCTGGCCTCTTCTCTCCTGCTGATGCCGCTCAGCGTGGCCGGCTTCGCGGGGGGGACCGGGCCGGATTGGCTGGTCGCGATCACGTCCATGCTCGGCCGCGGCCAACCGATCTATCTGATCCTTTATCTTGGCCTGATCGTCTTCTTTGCCTTCTTCTACACCACCATCGTGTTTAATCCGGTCGATACGGCGGATAACCTGAAGAAACACGGCGGCTTCATTCCCGGATACCGGCCGGGCAACAACACGGCCGACTACCTGCACTTCATCCTTATTCGCCTGACCACGGTCGGGGCGGCCTATCTGGCCCTGGTCTGTCTGCTCCCCGAGCTCCTGATCTCGCGCTTTGCCGTCCCGTTCTATTTCGGGGGTACCAGTTTGCTCATCGTGGTTTCGGTCACCATGGATACGGTGGCGCAGATCCACTCGCACCTGCTGGCGCACCAGTACGAAGGGTTGATCAAGAAGGCGAAGCTCAAGGGCCGGCGCGGGTGAACATCATTCTGCTCGGACCACCTGGGGCCGGCAAAGGCACCCAGGCGAAGCGGCTCGAACAGCGGTACCGCCTGGTCCAGCTCTCTACCGGGGATATGTTGCGGGCGGTTGTCGCCTCGGGCAGCACCCTGGGCCGCAAGGCAAAGAAGGTCATGGAATCGGGGCAACTGATGCCCGACGATTTGATGATCCAGATGATTTCCGACCGGATCGAGCAGCCGGATTGCGCCCGCGGCTTTATCCTCGACGGCTTTCCGCGCACGACGGCACAGGCCGAAGCGCTGGATACCATGTTGAAGAACAAGGGCTTGAAGCTGGATAGCGTGATCGAGATGAAGGTCGACCCGGAGGTCCTGGTCGAGCGCATTACCGGCCGCTTCTCCTGCGCGACCTGCGGCGCCGGCTACCACGACCGATTTCAGCGCCCGAAGGTAGAGGGGGTTTGCGATGTCTGTGGCGGGACCGAATTCAGCCGCCGCGCCGACGACAATGAAGAGACGGTACGGGCCCGGCTGGCGGCTTACCGGGAGCAGACAGCCCCCATCCTGCCGTACTACGAGAGCCAAGGGATCCTCCGGACGGTGGATGGAATGACGGATATCGACGACGTCGCCCGGCAGATTGAAACGGTATTGGCGGCGGCATGACGGTTGACTCGGGGTCGGCGACGCTTATAATCCGGCCTGCCCGGCGCCGCCGCGACCGGGCTTTTTGGCCTGTCCGGGTGGTTCGCGAAACCCAAGACGAATAGGGAGACCACGACGTGGCACGTATTGCTGGCGTCAACATACCGACTCAGAAACGGGTCGAGATCGCGCTGACCTACATCCACGGGATCGGCCGCACGAAAGCCTCGGAAATCGCCGCCAAGGTCGGGATTCCGAGGGAGCGGCGCGTGAGCCAACTCACCGATGACGAGGTGGTGCGCATTCGCGAAGCGATCGACCGAGACTACATGGTCGAGGGCGATTTGCGGCGCGACGTGGCGATGAATATCAAGCGCTTGATGGATCTGGGCTGCTATCGCGGCCTGCGCCATCGCAAGGGCCTGCCGGTGCGCGGTCAGCGCACCAGCACCAACGCGCGGACCCGCAAGGGCAAGGCGCGGCCGATCGCGGGCAGGAAAAAGGCCACCAAGTAAACGCAGGTTAACGGGCGCCGCCTCAGCGTCGCCGGCAATTAGGAACGGGTTAGGACGGCCATGGCCAAACCACAGGCGCGCTTGCGCCGCCGCGAGAAGAAGAACATCACTTCCGGCATTGCGCACGTCAGCGCGACGTTCAACAACACCAAGATCACCATCACCGACGTCCAGGGCAATACCATCGCCTGGGCATCCGCCGGCGCCGAGGGCTTCAAGGGGTCGCGTAAGTCGACTCCGTATGCCGCGCAGCTGGCCGCGGAGGATGCCGGGCGCAAGGCCCAGGAGCACGGTGTCAAAACGCTCGAGGTAAACGTCAAGGGGCCTGGGTCGGGCCGCGAATCGGCTCTGCGGGCACTGCAGGCGGTGGGCTTCACTATCACCACCATCAAGGACGTGACGCCGATCCCGCATAACGGTTGTCGGCCACCCAAGCGGCGCCGAGTTTAGGGCGAAAGGACTGGCCACGTCCGACCGAGCGGGCGGCCAGCATATTTTTGAGGGGCGGTCGCCGGATCAATCCGGCGACTCGAACACCGGTACCGGGCACCGTCGCCGTGCGAACCGTACCGAAACGAATTTCAAGCCAGAGGACGCAGTTGTGCTGCAGAAAAATTGGACCGAACTGATCAAGCCGAACAAGCTCGACATACAGCCGGGCACCGATGCCCAGCGATTCGCGAAAGTCGTCGCGGAACCGTTGGAACGGGGATTCGGGCTGACCCTGGGCAATGCCCTGCGCCGGGTGCTGCTCTCGTCGTTGCAGGGTGCCGCGGTGACCAGCATCCAGGTCGACGGGGTATTGCACGAGTTCTCGTCGATCCCCGGCGTGCGCGAGGATCTCACCGACATCGTGCTCAACGTCAAATCGATTGGACTGCGCATGCACGGCGACGGGCCGAAGCGCATGCGCCTGCGGGCCGAAGGCCCGGGCGAAGTCACCGCCGGGCAGATCGAGACCGGCCACGACATCGAAGTGATGAACCCGGATCTCATCCTGTGCACGCTCGATGACGGTGCGCGCATCGACATGGAGCTGACGGTGGAGACCGGGAAGGGCTATGTCGCGGGCTCGCAGAACCGGCCCGAGGATGCGCCGATCGGCCTCATTCCGGTCGATGCCATGTTCACGCCGGTGCGCAAGGTCGCCTACAAGGTGGAGAACACCCGCGTCGGCCAGGTCACCGACTACGACAAGCTGACCATCGAAATCGAGACCAATGGTGCGGTCACACCCGAGGACGGGGTCGCGCTGGCGGCGCGTATCCTGCAGGATCAGCTTCAGCTCTTCATCAACTTCGAAGAGCCGCAGACCCGCGAGTTCGAAGAGAAGACGGCCGAACCGCCGTTCAACCGCAACCTGTTGCGGAAAGTGGACGAACTGGAATTGTCCGTACGCTCCGCCAACTGCCTGAAGAACGACAATATCGTCTACATCGGCGATCTGGTGCAAAAGAGCGAGGCGGAGATGCTGCGGACGCCGAACTTCGGCCGCAAGTCGCTCAACGAGATCAAGGAAGTGCTCACCAGCATGGGCCTGCACCTGGGCATGGAGATTCCGACGTGGCCGCCGGAGAACATCGAGGATCTGGCGAAGAAGCTCGAGGAGCCTTACTAGCCGCGCCGGTGCGGCGCTAACAGGAAATGCAAGGGCCGGGTTGGCCCCTCCACCGTACATGGAATCCGCGCTCGGCGCGGGCCGCGGCGGCGGAGATGTGTAGCCGGTCTCGTGCGCGAGACCATGACGAGACGGAGGAGGGACGATGCGCCACCAGAATAGCGGCCGGAAATTCAACCGCAGCAGCAGTCACCGCAAGGCGATGTTCGCCAACATGGCGGCATCGTTGCTCAAGCACGAGCAGATCACCACGACCCTGCCCAAGGCCAAGGATCTGCGGCCGATCGTCGATCGCCTGATCACCCTGGGCAAGCGGGGCGGTTTGCATGCGCGGCGCCAAGCCCTGTCGGTCCTGCGTGATACCACGATCACGGCCAAGCTGTTCGACGAATTGGCCGAGCGCTACAAGGCCCGACCCGGCGGCTATACCCGCGTCATCAAGGCGGGCTACCGGTATGGCGATATGGCGCCGTTGGGTGTGATCGAACTCGTCGACCGCGACCCGGAAGCGAAGGGCCAGGATTCAGGCCCGACGATGTACGGCGACGAGGACGAGACGGAAGGCGAGGCGGCGCAGGCCTCGTAAGGGAGCCGCCGAGCGCCATCCACGGCGGTGCCCCTGGCACCGCCGGGTCGAACGTCCCACATAGCGGGTTATACGGCTTAGATCTTCTGGCTGTAACGGGAGGTTCTCGTCCATGCCGAACCGCGTTCTTGCTGTTTTTCTCTGCCTGTTTCTGCCGCTGAGCGGGCCTGTTCTGGCGCAATCGACCGGCGAATCCGGCGACAAAGCGCTGCCGGAGTCTCGGCCGCAGATCGAGCTGTCGTTCGCCCCGGTGGTCAAGCAGGTCGCCCCGGCGGTGGTCAACATCTTCTCCAAGCGGGTGGTTCGCCAGCGGGCGGTTTCGCCGTTATTCAACGATCCGTTCTTCAAGCGCTTCTTCGGTGAAGACTTCGGCATGCTCGGGGTGCCGCGGGAGCGTATTCAAAGCTCCCTCGGTTCCGGCGTCATCGTCTCGCCCGACGGGTTGATCGTCACCAACCATCACGTCATCCAAGGTTCGGATGAAATCACGGTGGTGCTGGCCGATCGGCGCGAGTTCGCCGCTACCCTGGTGCTGGACGACGAGCAGACGGACCTGGCCGTCTTGCGCATCGATGCCGGCGCCAGCAAGCTTCCGAACGTCGAGTTTCGCGACTCCGACGACGTCGAGGTCGGTGATCTGGTGCTGGCCATCGGCAATCCTTTTGGCGTTGGCCAAACGGTGACCAGCGGCATCGTCTCGGCCACGGCGCGCACCCAGGTCGGCATCTCCGACTACAGTTTCTTTATCCAGACCGACGCCGCCATCAACCCCGGCAATTCCGGCGGTGCATTGGTGACCTTGGACGGCAAGCTGCTGGGCATCAATACAGCGATCTTTTCGCGCGGCGGCGGCTCGATCGGCATTGGCTTCGCGATTCCAGCGAACATGGTCCGCACCGTCGTCGCCAGCGCGGTGCGCGGCGGCGAAATCGTCCGTGCCTGGAGTGGCCTGTTCGGGCAGGATTTGAGCCCGGACCTGGCGGAAGGCTTTGGCCTGCCCCGTCCGGGCGGGGTGGTGGTCAGCCGCATCTATCCCGGCGGTCCGGCCGACCGCGCCAGCGTGCGCACGGGTGATATCGTGCTGGCCGTCGACGGGAAGCAAGTCGACGATGGGAACTCGCTCCGCTTTCGCGTTGCGACGCGCGAGCTTGGAACCACGGCCAAATTGGACGTCTGGCGAGACCGCCAGCGATTGAGCCTGGATTTTCCCGTCGTTTCGGCTCCCGAAACGCCGCCGCGCAACGAGACCGCGCTGCAAGGCGGGCATCCCCTGGCGGGCGCCGTTGTTGCCAACCTATCGCCGGCCCTGGCCGAGGAGATGGACCTGCCCGGCGCCTGGGAAGGCGTGATTGTCACGGAGATTGCCCGCGGCAGCACCGCCAACCGCCTGCGCTTCAAGCCGGGCGATATCCTAATTGCCGTCAATGACCATCAGGCGACGGATGTGGCCGGACTTGCCGCCGAGCTGACGCGACCGGCGACTCGCTGGCGGATCAGCTTCAGCCGCGGCGGACAGGTGCGCCGTGTCGAATTCAACCGCTAAGGGCGGGCGCCGCGCCGGCCCCACCGGCGAGCTGTTCACGGCGCAGGCGCCGCGGCCGTTGGCCGACCGTTTGCGGCCGGCAACCCTGGCCGATGTCGTCGGCCAGGACCACATTCTCGGCGCCGACGGCCCGGTCGGCCGCATGGTGGCCGGACACCGCTTAGCCTCCATGATCCTCTGGGGCCCGCCGGGCAGCGGCAAGACGACGATCGCCCGTCTGCTGGCGGATGTGGCGGACCTGGAGTTCGAGCCGCTCTCGGCCGTATTTTCCGGCGTTGCCGATTTGCGCAAGGTCTTCGCCGCGGCAAAGGAGCGGCGGGCCACGGGCCGCGGCACCTTGCTGTTCATCGACGAGATCCACCGCTTCAACCGAGCGCAGCAGGACGGCTTTCTGCCCTATGTCGAGGACGGCACGGTCGTCCTCATCGGCGCCACCACGGAAAACCCCTCGTTCGAGCTGAACGCGGCGCTTCTGTCGCGCTGCCAGGTATTCGTCCTCAAGCGCCTCGACGAGGCGGCGCTGGAAGAGCTGTTGCGCCGCGCCGAAGCCGATTCCGGCCGGGCTCTGCCGCTCCAGGCCGACGCGCGGGCGGCGCTTATCGCCATGGCCGACGGGGACGGGCGCTACCTGTTCAACCTGGCGGAAGAGCTTTTTGCCCTGGGTGACCAGGAGCCATTGGATACCGCTCGCCTGATCGTGTTGGTCCAGAAGCGGGCACCGATCTACGACAAGGCGCAGGAGGGCCACTACAACCTGATCAGCGCCCTGCACAAGTCGCTGCGCGGCTCGGACGTGGACGCGTCGCTGTACTGGCTGGCGCGCATGCTCGGCGGCGGCGAGGATCCCATCTACATCGCGCGCCGCCTGGTACGCTTTGCCTCCGAGGATGTGGGCATGGCCGATCCGCAGGCGTTGGTCCAAGCGCTGGCCGCGTGGGACACCTACGAGCGGCTGGGCAGCCCGGAAGGCGAACTGACCATCGCCCAGGCGGTCATCTACCTGGCCACGGCACCGAAGTCCAATGCCGCTTACCGGGCCTTCGGCAATGCCCGGCGAGCGGCGGCGGAGACGGGGTCGCTGGCTCCGCCGATGCATATCCTCAATGCCCCGACCCGGCTGATGCGCGACCTCGGCTATGGCAAGGGCTATGACTATGACCACGAGGCGCCGGAGGCCTTCTCCGGGCAAAACTACTTCCCCGAGGGGATGGCGCGGCGGGCGCTCTACCAGCCCGTGGAGCGCGGCTTCGAGCGCGAGATCCGCAAGCGCCTCGAATACTGGGCCAAGCTGCGCCGGGAACGCGGCTCCGGCGACTAGGGTGGCGCGGCCTCAGCCCTGCGATTTCTGCGACTCTGCCATACATCCTTGCCGGTTGTCTCAACGACGCGGGCTACTAGATTGTTGGGCAAGGGTTAAAGCCCCCATTCCTTGATAGGGGCTTGCCGTAACGCGCATAGGATAGATGGCGTACTACTGCGTTCCCGAAAGAGCCAAGGCGGCTCTGCTCACGGTTTCCGTACAGCAGGACTTCCTTCGGCCGGACTCTCCCATAAAGGCCTGCGGCGCGACCCGCGCGAAACCGGCATTGCACCGTCTCGTCAATGGTTGCCGCCGACAGAATGTACCAATTCTCCACGCCGTGCGGCTGTACCGCCCGGACGGCTCCAACGTCGATGCCTGCCGCCGTCAAGCGGTCGAGGAGGGGCTGCGCGTCCTCATGCCGGGTAGCCTTGGCGCCGAGCTGCTCGACGAGCTGAAGCCCGATCCG
>JAJFGI010000261.1 GCA_021776215.1 Kiloniellaceae bacterium
CTCGCGGAAGACCGCGTCGGATGGATTGGCCAGGCGCGGCGTCTCCGCCTCCAGGCGCGATGCCTCGAAGAAGCGAGCGGCCACGCCGAGCTCCGCCGCCAGCGCCAGCACCGCCGGCTCGTCCGCCTTGAGATCGAGGGAATAGACGCCGGCCACCGCCGCCGCCGCCAGACCCGCCTCGGCGAGCGTTTCGTGGACCAGCGCGGCGAGTTCCGCCGGATCCGTCCCCCGTTCACAGCCAACGCCGACGGCGAGGACCGCCGGGTGATAGACCAACTCATCGGCCGAGCCGGGGCGGGCGCGCGGCGTGGCAACGACCGTCAATGTCGCGGTATCGGCGAACGGCAGCGTCGATGCTGCCAGCCACGGCGCCGCGCCCTCCAGGCGCACGGTGGCCCCGGCCAGCAGGCGCGCGGCGAAGCTTTTGTAATCCTGGGGGTTGACCAGGCGCCACCCGGCGGGCGGATCGTCCAGGGCAACGCCAAAGCGGCTGTCCCCGGCGGCGGTGATCGCGGGGTCGATGCCAAGCAGATCGGCGATCCGCCGCGCCAGCGCATCGCCGCCGCGATGGCCGCCGAGCAACGGCACCACCGCCCGGCCATCCTCGGACAGGGCGACGACCGGCGGCTCGGCAGTTTTGTCGGCCAGAAGCGGCGCCAGGGCGCGGACGGCGATGCCGGCGGCGCAAACGGCGACGATGGGCCGGCCGGCGGCGAACAGGCCGCGCAAATGCGCCGCCGCATCCGTGAAGGCCACGTCGGCATCCATCACCCGACCGGTCAGCCCATGCACCTCGGCGCCCGGTATCTCGACGGCTAGCCGGCGCGCCAGATCCGCGCCGCGCGCGGTCAGGGCCACGAATGCCACCCGTCCGCTCATTGCCAGGCCCGTCCCTTCTTGTGCACCAGAATCATCGAGAAATACGGTACGTCCCGGGGATCGACCGAGTCGAGCGGCAGGACACGCTGACTGACCATGGTGGCATGCTCCACATAACACGCCTGCGCCAGCATTCCGAGATCGCCGAGCACCCGGTGCACCTTTTCGAAGTGCCGCCCGACCTTGATGATCGCCGCGGCATCGCCGGCCCGCAGACGGTCGGTGAGGGCGGCGGCGTCCAAGGGGGCCGGGATGATGCTGAGCACGTCGTTGCGCGCGGCCAGCGGCGCCCCCAAGACCGCGGCGCAGGCGGTGAGCGACGAGACGCCGGGGACGACCTCGACCGGATAGCGCTCCGCCAGGCGCGCGAAAAGATACATGAACGAGCCGTAGAAAAACGGATCGCCCTCGCATAACACCGCCACGTCGCGCCCGGCGACCAGGTGGCCGCCGATCTCCTCGGCGGCGCGGCCGTAGACTTCCTGAGCCGGAAAGCGGTCGGCCACCATGGGCATGCGGATGGCGATCTCGCTCTGCCCGCCGGGCAGAAGATCGGCGACGATGGCGCGCGCCAAGCTGTCGCCCCGCTCCGGCGCCGGATAGGCGATGACCGGCGCGGCGCGCAACAGGCGCAAGGCCTTCACGGTGATGAGCTCCGGATCGCCTGGTCCGACCCCCAGGCCATAGAGCCGGCCGCTCATGACTTGCGCGCCGCCAGTTGGGTCACCGGCATCAGCGGCCGCCAGCCGGTCAGGCCGCCCACGGGTGCGGCGCGCGCGATCGCGATGCGGGTGAGCGCGCCGCCGATGCGGCCGTGCCAGGCGGCCAGCGCCGCCTCCCCCTGCACGGTCACCGCGTTGGCGACCAGCCGGCCGCCGGGACGCAACCGATCCCAACAATAGTCGAGCAGACCGTCTTGCCCTGCGCCGCCGCCGATGAAGACCACATCCGGCGGCGGCAGATCGGCGAGGGCCGCCGGTGCCGCGCCGGTGACGATGTGCAGGTGCGGCGTGCCCAAGGCGGCGGCATTGGCGGCGACCAGGGCGATACGCTCCGGCCGACGCTCCACCGCCGTCGCCGTGGTGTTGCGCGCGGCGCGCAGCCACTCGATGGCAATCGAGCCGCAGCCGGCGCCCACGTCCCACAAATACTGCCCCGGGACCGGCGCCAGGGCGGCCAGAGTGACCGCGCGCACCTCGCGCTTGGTGAGTTGGCCGTCGTTCCGGAAGGCGTCGTCCGGCAATCCGGGGGTGCGCGGCAGCAGGGCCGCGCCGGCGCCGGCGACACAGTCCACCGCGATGGTGTTGAAATCCGGACACAGGCGATCGCCCCAATCGCGGGCATCGCCGTCGACCACGGATGCTTGCGGCCCACCCAAGTGGGCCAGGACGGTAAGCCGGCTATCGCCATAGTCCCGCGCGCGCAGCAGGGCGGCCACCTGACGCGGCGTGGTGCCGTCGTCGCTGAGCAGCAGCAGTTTCGCCCCCGGCTGCACGAACGGATGCAAAAGTTCCAGCGGCCGGCCATGCAGGGTCAGGGTTTCCACCTCGGCCAAGCTCCAGCCCAGGCGCGCCGCCGCCAGGGAGAAGGCGGATGGCGCCGGGATGATGGTCATCTCCTGGCGCGGGATGCGCCGGGCCAAGGTGACGCCGATGCCATAGGCCATGGGATCGCCGGTCGCCAGCACACACACCCGCTGTCCGCGGCGGCCGGCGATTTCGTCTACCAAGGCGTTCAACGGGCTGCCCCAGGTGCGGCGGTCGCGGCCATCGGCGGGCACCATGGCCAAATGCCGTTCGCCGCCTACCAGCACCTCGGCGCC
>JAJFGI010000262.1 GCA_021776215.1 Kiloniellaceae bacterium
TAGACGGGTCTTGCCCACACCGTTTGCCCCGGCGAGCACGACAACGTCAGACAGCCCGTCGACTTCGAATCGTCGGATTGGCATAACGTCTTTCGTGTGAATCGCGGTGATACGCATTTCTCTCCGGCGCGCTTTGACCCCAACCTTTTGGTGAATTCTAGGTCACCTGTCAGCTTGCGTCTCCCCCATTCTATGTCCAGTTTGCGACGGACGGTCGCGAGCTACTATCAGAATTGGGATAGGTTGTGAGGTCAGTTCCTGGCTATTCTGCGACACGGGCAGCATTTTCAGGAACGTTCGAAGAGACCTCGGGAGCGGACATCATGGAGCGTCGGACGGCAACAACCGTTTATGAGTACACGCCCTAGTAGCGTCGATCGACGCAGAAATCGACCAGCTCGATCAACTCCTGCCGCACCACCGAGTCGGGGAAAACGCCGAGCGCCTGGCGGGCATCGGCGCCGTATCGTCGGGCCATCCCCATGGCGTCGTCCAGGGCGCCATGGCGCGTCATGAGGGCGATGGCACGATCCAGGTCTTCGTCGGTCTGGTCGAGTTCCTCCAGGCAGCGCCGCCAGAATGCCCGCTCGGCCATGTCGCCGCGGCGGATTGCCAGGATCACCGGCAGGGTGATCTTGCCTTCGCGGAAATCATCGCCGACGGTCTTGCCCAGCTCGGCCTGCCGGGCCGAAAAATCCAAGACGTCATCGACCAGTTGAAAGGCGATTCCGAGGTTGCGCCCGTAGTCCTCAAGGGCGGTCTCCTCGCGCTCCGGCCGTTCCGCCACCACCGCGCCGATCTGGCAGGCCGCCGCGAACAGCGCCGCCGTCTTCGAGGCGACGACCTGAAAATAGTCTTCCTCGGTGGTGCGGGTATCGTTCGCGGTCATAAGCTGCTGCACTTCGCCCTCGGCGATGACGGCGGAGGCGTCCGAGAGGATCTTCAAGACCTTCAGCGAGCCGTCGGCGACCATAAGCTGAAACGCGCGGCTGAAGAGAAAATCGCCGACCAGGACACTGGGCTGATTGCCCCACAGGGCATTGGCCGTGGAGAGCCCGCGGCGCAGATTGCTTTGGTCGACGACATCGTCGTGCAACAAGGTCGCCGTGTGAATGAACTCGACACAGGCCGCGAGGCTGACGTGACGCCGGCCCTGATAACCGCACAACTGCGCCGAGGCCAGGGTCAGGATGGGCCGCAGACGCTTGCCGCCGGCGGCGACGATGTGGCCGGCCAGTTGCGGGATCAGGCCCACCGGCGAATGCATACGTTCAAGGATGAGGCGATTCACGGATTGGAGATCGCCGTCGACCAGGGCCGCGAGCGAATCGATCCCCTTCCGCAACTCGGGGTGTTGGGCGATCTCGACGCCGACGGCGAGTGTCAATACCGTATCCCCTGGCTTTGCCCCAGCGTACCTCCCGGTTATCATGGCCCAGGATGGTCGGCGGAACCATTCCGCTAGCGTAAGAATAGGTTGCTGGGCGGGCCGGTCAAGGGCGACGCTGCCGGGGAGTTCCGCAAAGGCGAGGGGCGATGCGAGAGATCCTGCGAACCAACGATGTGGTCAAGCTGTCCTGGGTGCAGGCTTTGCTGGCGGATGCCGGCATCGAAACCGTGCTTCTCGACGTCCATACCAGCATCATTGAGGGCTCGATCGGCGCGATTCCGCGGCGTTTGGCGGTGATCGACGACGATTATTCGCAGGCTGTGCAAATCCTTCGGGCCGCCGGCGAGGGGGAGGCGCCATGAGATCCGACGGCTCTGGGCCGGGTGCGGCGCTGGCCGTCCCCGGGCGTGAGCCAGCCGACGGGGCGGTGAGCGAGGACGCTTTGCTCGGGGGCCGGGTGCGGCTGCGCCAGCCGGTGGCAGGCTTTCGCGCCGCCATCGATCCGATCTTTTTGGCGGCTGCGGTGCCGGCCGGGCCGAGCGAGGTCGTGCTCGACCTTGGGTGCGGCGCCGGCGTGGCCGCCCTTTGCCTGCTTGCCCGGCAGCCGGACCTGCATGTGACCGGCCTGGATCTCGATCCCGTCCTGGTTCGGCTGGCGGGCGACAACGCGCGTCTCAACGGCCTCTCCGGTCGTTTTCTGCCGGTGGGCGGGGACGTGTTGAACATGCCGCCAAGGTTGGCTCCGGGCTCATTCCACCATGTCATGTGCAATCCGCCGCACTTGCCTTCGGCGGTTAGTGTGCCGTCGTCGCGGGACAGCCGCGAGACCGCAATGCGTGAAGGCGCGGCGCGACTATCCGATTGGGTCGCGGCCGCCTTGGTTATGCTGCGGCCGAAAGGCAGTGTGACTCTGGTCCACCGCGCGGATCGGCTGGATGAGGTGTTGGCGACGCTGCGCGGCCAGGTGGGCGACATCGCCGTGTGTCCCCTGTGGCCAGGTGGGGATAGGCCGGCCAAGCGGGTCATTGTGCGCGGGCGCAAGGGGGTCGCGGGTCCCACCTGCCTGAATCCCGGCATGATCCTGCACGCTCCGGGTGGTGGATTTACGGGCGCCGCCGAAGCCATCCTGCGCGACGCCGCGCCCCTGCGGTTCTAGCGAGCACGGGGACCGGGTGTGAGTCAAATACGGACCGGAGCCACGGACGCAAGCGCCACCGACTATCGTATTCGCGTGCATCGGCGGCGGACGCCGCCGGGATCGTCGCCGGGCACCCTGATCGCCGATCCCGGCGCCCGGCGGCCGGTGGTTCGGGTCATCGGGTATGGCACCGCCGACCTGGAGGAAAGCGAGGCGGCCAGCCTAGACGACATCGCGCGGATTCGCGGCAAGTGGCCCGTCACGTGGGTCAATGTAGACGGTCTTGGGGATCTGGAATTCCTGCGCGCCTTGGGCGAGATGTTCGGATTGCACCGGCTGGCCTTGGAGGACGTGGTCAACGTCCACCAGCGGCCCAAGGTCGAGGAGTACGAGGATCACCTGTTCATCGTTTCGCGGATGGTCGCGGTCAACGATCCGCCGCATACCGAACAGATCGCCATGTTTCTGGGCGACGGCTATCTGCTGACCTTTCAGGAGCGCAGCGGAGACTGCTTCGATCCTGTCCGCGAGCGGATTCGCCGCCACCGTGGCCAGATCCGCGAGGTTGGAGCGGATTACCTGGCCTACGCGCTGCTGGATGCGGTTATCGACGGGTATTTCCCCGTTCTCGAGGCGTATGGCGAGGAACTCGAGATCCTGGAGGACAGGGTGCTGGCGGCCCCCCATCGGGATCACGTCGTCACGATCCACGAGTTGAAGCGTAACCTGCTGGCCTTGCGGCGGGCGATCTGGCCGCAGCGTGAGATGATCAGCGCCCTGGCCCGCAATGCCGCGAAACAGATTACCGAACCGACGCGCCTCTACCTGCGCGACTGTTACGACCACATCATCCAGCTCATCGATATTCTGGAAACCTTCCGCGAGGTCGCCTCGGGCCTGGTCGACGTTTATCTCTCCAGCGTCAGCGCCCGCATGAACGAGATCATGAAGGTCCTGACCATCATCGCCACCATCTTCATCCCCCTGAGTTTCATCACCGGCCTCTACGGCATGAATTTCCGGACCGACCTTTCACCCTGGAACATGCCGGAGCTGAGCTGGTATTTCGGCTATCCGCTGGCCCTGGGTCTGATGGCCGCGGTCGCCGGCGTTCTGCTCTATTTCTTCTGGCGGCGCGGCTGGCTTGGCGGGAGGGGGCCAAAGGACGTGAACGACTAACCTGCCCCTGTCCATCTCGTCTGATGTCAGCGCGCCATTGGCAGGCGGGCTATGGCTGACTATGTTCTTGGGCATGTCCAAACCTCGCTCATTCGATGTGCGATCGCTATTGGCGCGCTTGCCGATCCGCACGTTCAAGAACCCGCCGCCGGTCGTTGGTGTCGTGCGCCTGGCCGGCGCGATCGGCTCTTTCGGGCCGATTCGTTCCGGTCTGACCCTGGCGGGGCTGGAGACCGCGATCGGCCGCGCCTTCAAGCTGCCACGGCTGGCGGCTGTCGCCCTGTCGATCAACTCACCCGGCGGGTCGCCCGTCCAATCGGACCTGATTGCCCGCCGCATTCGTGACCTGGCGGCGGAGAAGGACGTGCCGGTCCTGGCTTTTTGCGAGGACGTGGCGGCCTCGGGCGGCTATTGGCTGGCCTGCGCGGCCGACGAGATCTTCGCGCGGGATACCTCGATCGTCGGCTCAATCGGTGTCATCAGCGCCAGCTTCGGGTTTCCCGACCTCATGCAGCGCATTGGCGTCGAACGGCGCATTTATACGTCAGGTGACAAGAAGTCGATGCTCGACCCTTTCCAATCGGAAGATCCGAAGGACGTGGTCCGTCTGAAGGCGATCCAGAAGGATATGCACCAGAGCTTTCAGACCATGGTCCGCGAGCGCCGGGGCGCGCGCCTGAAAGGCACCGACAAAGCCCTGTTCAGCGGCGAGTTCTGGACCGGCGGCAAGGCCGTCGAGCTCGGCCTAATCGATGGGCTCGGCGAGCTTCGCCATACCCTGCGGGCACGCTATGGCGACCACGTGATCCTCAAGCGCATGGACAGCACCGCTCCCTGGTGGCGGCGGCGCGTGGGATTGACCGGTCCGGGCCCGGCGGCCGGGTTGGGGCATTTCGATCCCCGGGACTGGGCGGCGGGCGCCCTGGCCGCCGTCGAGGAGCGCGCCCTGTGGTCCCGGTTCGGCCTGTAGGCCTCGGGCAGAGGCGTGCCGGTACCGTGCCCGCCGTGCTGACCCAGGGCTTTCGACCGTTCTTTCTGGCCTCGGCCCTCTGGGCCGCCGCCGCCATGGCCCAGTGGCTGTGGGTGCTCTCCGGCGGTCCGGCGCCGCCCAGCGTCTTTGGACCGCTGCTGTGGCACGCGCACGAGATGCTGTTCGGCTTCATCGTGGCGACCATCGCCGGCTTCCTCCTTACCGCCATTCCGAACTGGACCGGGCGATTGCCCGTGCGGGGTTGGAGCCTGGGCCTGCTTTTCGGCCTGTGGCTGGCCGGCCGCGTCGCGGTCGCCATGTCGGACATCATCGGAGCCGCCCCGGCGGCAGCCGCGGACCTGGCGTTTCTTGTGGCTTTTGGCGGCGTCGTCCTGCGCGAGATCGCCGCCGGCCGCAACTGGCGCAATCTGCCCATGGTCGGGGTCATCGCTGTCCTGGCGGCCGCCAACTTGCTGGTTCATCTGGAATTCGTCGGCGGTATCGGCGGTATCGGCGATGCGGCGCTCGGTTTGCGCCTGGGGATCGGCACCGTTGCCTTTCTGGTCGCCCTGGTCGGCGGGCGCATCGTTCCCAGCTTCACCCGCAATTGGCTGCAGAAACAGGGTGCGCCGAGCTTGCCGGCGCCGTTCGGCTGGCCGGATCGGGCGGCGCTCGCGGCGACGGCCGGCGCCGGACTGATGTGGGTCGCCGCACCGGAGGCCCGGGTGACCGGCGCTGTTGCGGTTCTGGCCGCCGTGTTGCTTGCCGTCCGGTTGAGCCGCTGGTGTTCGCACCGAACGCTGCGGGAGCCGCTGCTGTGGGTTCTGCACCTGGGCTATGCCTGGCTGGCGGTCGGATTTGGGTTGCTCGGCCTCTCGCTGTGGTTGGCCGTGCTGCCGGTCACCCCTGCCTTCCATGCCCTCACGGCCGGTGCCATGGGCACCATGATCTTGGCAGTGATGTCTCGGGCGACACTGGGCCACACCGGCCAGCCGTTGACCGCCGGGCCGGGAACCACGGCGGCCTATATCCTGGTCACGATAGCCGCGGTGCTGCGTGTGGTTTCCGGGATAGGCACGGAAATGGGGCCGGAATTGACGATCCTTGCGGGCGTTTCCTGGATCGGCGCGTTCGGCCTGTTCGTTGTCTTGTACGGGCCCTTGCTCCTGGGCGCGCGGCGGCCCGCGGCCGAGCGATAGCCGGGGTCGCCTGTGAGCCACGCTTGACCGGCGCCCTTTGCGGCGCCTACAAGGTCGGTCATGTTCGGCTTTTCCCTACAGAAGCTCCTCGTTCTCGCCGCGATCGTGGCCGCCGTGTGGTATGGCTTCAAGTTGCTCACCCGGCTCCAGGAGGCCCGCAAGACCGACGCGGCGCTGCGCCAGAATACCGCGAAGCGGCCCGGGGCGGCCCGAGGTGACGCCGCCGGCAAGGCCGAGGACATGGTGCAATGCCCGGTCTGCCAAGCCTTCGTTCCGGCCCGCGGCACCTCGAATTGCGGCCGCGCCGACTGTCCTTATTAGCGATCCCACCCGCCGGCCGTCGCCGCGTGGCTTCCTTGATCTGCCCGCGACGCGAGGCTAATCTCCGCCGTTCCCGCAGTGCACAATGACCGGGCGGCAGATGTCCAAAGCCGGCGCGCTGGCAAGCGCCAATCCGAAAACCTGTTTCCAGCGCCTGATCCTGAATCTGCAGGATTACTGGGCGGCGCGCGGCTGCGTCATCCTGCAGCCCTATGATTTGGAGGTTGGTGCCGGCACCTTTCATCCGGCGACGACCTTGCGGGCCCTGGGGCCGGGAACCTGGAACTGCGCCTATGTGCAGCCCTGCCGGCGGCCGACCGACGGGCGCTACGGCGAGAATCCCAATCGCCTCCAGCACTATTATCAGTTCCAGGTGCTGATGAAGCCGGCGCCGGCGGATGCCCAGGCCCTTTATTTGGGCTCCCTGGCGGCCATCGGCCTCGATCCCCTGGCGCACGATGTCCGCTTTGTCGAGGACGATTGGGAAAGCCCGACCTTGGGCGCCTGGGGCCTGGGCTGGGAGGTGTGGTGCGACGGCATGGAGGTGACCCAGTTCACCTATTTCCAGCAGGTCGGCGGCATCGACTGCGACCCGGTGTCGTTCGAGCTGACCTATGGCCTGGAGCGCCTGGCCATGTACGTGCAGGGCGTCGAGAACGTCTACGATTTGGATTGGGACGGGGTCCCGAAGGACCAGGGCGGCAAGACCTATGGCGACGTCTTCCTGCAGGCGGAGCGGGAATTCTCCGCCTTCAACTTCGAACGGGCGACGACCGATCTGCTGATTCGCCACTTCCAGGATGCGGAAGCGGAGGGCCGCGGTCTATTGGCCGGCCCGGCGCCGTTGCCCCTGCCGGCCTACGACCAATGCATGAAGGCCAGCCACCTGTTCAACCTGCTCGATGCCCGCGGGGTTATCTCGGTGACCGAGCGGCAGGCCTACATCGGCCGGGTGCGCGCCCTTGCCAAGGCCTGTTGCGAGGCCTGGGTCGCCAGCCAGCAGGACGCGGCACCGGCGGCGGCCGCGGCGACATAGTATGGCGGATTTACTGCTCGAGCTTCTCTCCGAAGAGATCCCAGCCGGCATGCAGGCAACCGCGGCCGCGGACCTGCGCCGCCTGATGACCGACCGCCTCGATGCCGCCGGTCTGGCCTACACGGCGGCCGAGGCTTTCGTCACCCCACGCCGTTTGACCTTGTCAGTCAAGGGCTTGCCCGCCAAGCAGCCGGACCGGACCGAGGAGCGCAAGGGCCCGCGCCCGGACGCGCCGCCCCAGGCCATCGACGGCTTTCTCAGGGGCAGCGGCCTGACCTCGCTGACGCAGGCCGAGCTGCGGCAAACCGACAAGGGCGCGTTCTATTTCGCCGTCCGCCGTATCAAGGGGCAGTCGGCGGCGAAGGTTCTGCCGGGCCTGATCGATGACGCCGTCCATGCCATGACCTGGCCCAAGTCCATGCGCTGGCCGGGCGCGGCGAACCTGCGCTGGGTGCGGCCGTTGCACGCGGTCCTTGCCGTCCTCGATGGCAAGAAGTTGCGCGGCGCCTTGGATCTCGGCGAATCTCTGTCGATTCCATTTACCGATGCGACCGTGGGGCACCGTTTTCTCGTCCCCAAGCGCCTGAAGGTGGATGGTTTTGCCGACTATCGGGCGAAGCTGAAGCGGGCCAAGGTGATGCTGGACCCCGCCGAGCGGCGGGCGGAAATCGCCAAGCAGGCCCGGGAGAAAGCCGGCCGCGCCAAGCTCGCGGTCAAGGACGATCCGGCCCTGCTCGATGAACTGGCCGGTCTGGTCGAATGGCCGGTCGTTTTGATGGGCCGCATCGACCAGCGGTTCATGGATCTGCCGCCCGAGGTCTTGACCACCTCCATGCGCGCGCACCAGCGTTATCTGGCGCTGGTGGACCGGCGCGGCAAGCTGGCCGACCGCTTTCTGATGGTCGCCAACATGGTGACCCGCGACAAAGGCAAGACCATCATCGCCGGCAACGAGCGCGTGCTGCGCGCCCGTTTGGCCGATGCGCGCTTCTTCTGGGACCAGGACCGTAAAGTGCCGCTGTCGGCGCGCACCCCCCGTCTAGGCGACATCGTCTTTCACGAAAAGCTCGGCACGCTCGATGCGAAGATGGACCGGGTGCAGGCGCTGGCGGTGGGCATCGCCGCGCATGTCCCCGGCGGCGACAAGGATCGGGTGCGCTCGGCCGCGCGCCTGGCCAAGGCGGACCTGGTCACCGGCATGGTCGGCGAGTTCCCGGAGCTGCAGGGCGTCATGGGCCGATACTACGCGTTGGCGGACGGGGAGCATGAAGAGGTAGCGCAGGCCATCGCCGAGCACTATTCGCCCTTGGGACCCAACGATACCTGCCCCACGGCGCCGGTATCCGTCGCGGTTGCGCTGGCCGACAAGATCGACACCCTGGTCGGTTTTTGGGCTATCGGAGAGACACCGACCGGCTCCAAGGATCCCTATGCCCTGCGCCGCGCTGCGTTGGGCGTCATCCGCCTGATCCTGGAAAACAAGCTGCGGCTGCCGTTGGGGACGATCTTTGCGCAAGCGAATGCGGTGCTTGATAAGGCGCCGGCCGCGGATCGAGCACCGAAAAACGAGGTTGTCTCCGGGCTACTCGACTTCTTCGCCGACCGGCTGAAGGTGGCGCTGAAGGATAAGGGCGTGCGTCACGATCTGATCACCGCCGTCTTTGCCGTTGGCGGTGAGGACGACCTCGTGCGCTTGCTGGCCCGGGTCGGGGCGCTGGATGCGTTCCTGCGCAGCGACGATGGCGGCAATCTGCTGGTCGCCTATCAGCGTGCCGCCAATATCGTGCGCATCGAGGAAAAGCGCGACAAAACAACGTATGACGGCGCTCAGGTGCGGACCGATCAGTTTGCGCAAGCGGAGGAGAAGGCATTGGCCGAGCGCATCTTTGCCGCGGAAATCGACGCGCAGGAGGCCTTGGCGCGCGAGGACTTCACCGCCGCCATGGCGGCGCTGGCAAAGTTGCGCCGGCCGGTCGATGACTTCTTCGACAAGGTTACAGTAAATTGCGAAGAGCCGGACTTGCGCGTCAATCGGCTGCGCTTGCTGGCGCGTATTGGCGCGACCCTCGGCAAGGTCGCCGATTTCTCCAAGATCGAAGGATAACGGGAACCATGGCGAAATGGGTTTATGCCTTTGGGGGCGGCAAGGCGGACGGCCGCGCCGAGATGCGCGATCTGCTGGGAGGCAAGGGCGCCAATCTGGCCGAGATGTCGGCGCTCGGCCTGCCGGTGCCGGCGGGCTTCACCATCACCACCGAGGTCTGCAACGCCTATTTCGCCAATGACCGGATTTATCCGGACGGTTTGAACAAAGAGGTCATGGCCGCCCTCGGCCAGATCGAGAAACAGATCGGTGCCCGCTTCGGCGATGCGGATAAACCGCTGCTGGTCTCGGTTCGGTCCGGCGCGCGGGCCTCCATGCCCGGCATGATGGATACGGTCCTGAACCTCGGTCTCAATGACGACACCGTCGCCGGGCTGGCCCGGGAGGCCGGCGACGAGCGCTTCGCCTACGACAGCTATCGGCGCTTTATCCAGATGTTCGGCAGCGTGGTGCTGGGGGTCGAGCATCACCATCTCGAGGAAATCCTCGAGCTGCACAAGGAGGACCGCGGCGTCGAACTGGATACGGAACTGGACGCCGACGATTGGCGCGCGGTCATCGCCGCCTACCAGGACAAGATCGTCGAGATGACCGGCGATCCCTTTCCGCAGGACCCCAAGGACCAGCTCTGGGCCGCCATCGGCGCCGTGTTCGGCTCGTGGATGAATCAGCGAGCGATCACCTATCGGCGTCTGCAC
>JAJFGI010000263.1 GCA_021776215.1 Kiloniellaceae bacterium
CGGCCAGCTTTACAGTCGCAGCCAGCGCCTGCTGCGCGGATTTGTCCTTCTTGAAGCGTCGGGTTGCCTCGGTTTGGGCGTCTTCGGCATCGCTTTTCGGGTCGATCGGCGGTTGGCCACCCTTGGGAGAGGCCAGCGTAATGTCGGTGCCCGCGTCGCGTAAAACGTAATACGGGGCGGCGAATTCCTCCAGCCAAAAGCCGGTCTTTTCGCCCGTATGTCCAAGCTTGTCGTGCGATGTCAGCACCATCAGAACTTTCATTTTAGATCTCCGTGGATTTAGCTGTTTCGTATTTCCCGCGCGCGTGCAGTCAGGCCGCGACCTCGATCACCATCATCAGGCCGCCACCGCCGTCCATCTCGACGTTGTTGTTCGTGGTGTGGTGGGGTATGTGGCAATGGATCAACCACTTGCCGGGTTTAAGCGCCGGCCAGACGACGTCATAGCGCTGACCTGGGGCGACATTGACGGTGTCGGCAAGGTAGCGCTGCGATGGGGCGAGCGTTTCCCCGTCGCGCGCGACAACTTCGAATGGTCCGCCATGAACGTGCATCGGGTGAATGCTGTTCGTATTCGAGCCAATGAAGCGTAGCCTCAGCGTCTCGCCCACTTTCATGCGGATGGTTTCCGTCTCGGGATATGCCTTGCCATTGATCGTGAAGAAATTCGGCATTCCGCCTTCCATGGGCATCGCCGGGTAGGTCAGCCACTCACGCTTCAGCCATTCCTGAAGCTCGATCGTATATTCCTGGTCGGCTTCGATACGCTCGGCGTCGGGTGGGGGATCGATGATCAGGGCCCCGTAGAGGCCGAGCGTCTGTTGACGGTCGGAGTGATCGTGGCTGTGATAAAAATAGGTGCCGTTCTGTCCGACCGTGAATTCATAACGGTAGGTGTCTCCGGGCGCGATCGGGTCCTGCGTCACCTTGGCCGGGCCGTCCATTTCATTCGGCACGATTAATCCATGCCAATGCACAGTCGTCCCTTCGTCCAGCTTGTTGGTGACGTTGATGCGTACGCGGTCACCTTCGGTGACTCGGATCGTCGGACCGGGTAGCTGGCGATTGAACGCATAGGCCTGGACGCGTTCCCCGGGCAAGATCGACCATTCGATGATCGACGCCTCGAGATCGAAGACCTTCACCCCGTCCTCGATCCGCGGTTCAAGAACCGCGCCGCCCCGGGCATCCGGCGCCGCCGAGAACGACACCTTGCGAGGGTCGACGGCGGCCATGTCCTGCATGGCCGCTGCCGGGGTGTCGAAGTCCATGATCATACCCGGCGGCATTACGACATCGCCGACCTCATGCGCGCTCAGCGCCATATTCACTTTCATGAAAGGATAGGCATAGCCAATCAGCAACAAAATGGCCGTGAAAGAGGCAAGTGCCGCGATCTGCGGGCGCGTCGGTGCGAGTGCCGGCGGCAACTCGCCGCCCTCGCCGGAGTGCTCACCAGACTGCTCGCCATGGCCCGCGTGCTTCCCGTCGGCCGAGGCGGACGACTTCTCCTCCGCCTCGCCGTCGCCGCGCTGGGTCATCAGGCCGTGCTTGAGCTTCTTGAATACCAGCCAGACATTGAACGGATAGGCGACGGCGAAACCGACACCGATCCCAAGCGCCATGACCCCCCAAAACAGGAGCTCGCCCGGCCACATGGCCCGCATATCGCGCCCCATCATGAGGATGCTCATGACCGGCGCCATTCCCGCCATCATGGCATTCATGCTGATGAACTCCGGCATAAAGGACTTCTTCACATTCTCCCAATAGCTGCCGCCCATCATTTTCTGCATGAACAGCGACTGGAAAATGAAAAGGCCGAACGCGAAGCCGGCGACATATTCGACGATGACGTCGACCCACATCGGCAAGCCGAGGATAGCCGTTACCGCAGCTGCCAGGATGATGCCGGTCGCATCGCCGGCGACGCAGTGGATGGTGCTGCCGATACCCTGTTTCCAGAGCGGCGCGACAAATTCCTCATGGGTTCCCGGCCGGGGTTCCTTGTCGGCCAGGACGTAGAGCAGGAGACCGACCGGTCCGAGATAGAGCGTGATGAGGACAAAGCCCCACTTCATCACAGCCGGTTCGGGATTGTTGCGAAACTGATCCCAGGCGACGTAAGCGGTCGACAGTGCCGCCACGGAAAACCAGGCCACCAGAAAATAATCTATGGGTTGGATCAACACGGAGTGTTCTTTCGGAACGGAATTTGGTCGCTCAATCGCTACAAGCTTAACGCAACCACGGCCAACCGGTTCCGTTTTCGCTGGTCCAGCAGATACCTAGGACGGTCAAGAGCACTGGCGCCACAGACTCCGTACCCATGTCCGGTGGCGACCGAGACGCCGTTTTTGATCTGCCAAATTGCCGGACGATAACGGCATAGGGCGGCAAGATTTCGAGCCGGAACGTTGCCCCAGAATTGCCTTTTAGCCGCCGGCCGCCGGCCTCAAAATGGCCGGACGACAACGAGGATCACGATGCCGATCATGAGCACGGTGGGGACCTCGTTCATGATTCGATAGAAGCGCGCCGTGTGCCGGTTGGCATCGTCGGCGAAGTGCCGGCGCCAGCGGGCGAAGCCGCCATGGATGGCCGTCATGGCCAGGGCCAGAGCGAATTTGCCGTGCAACCATGGCTCGGCCCACAGATCCAGATGCGCTATCAGCATGAGGCCAAGCACCCAGGCGGCGATCATCGCCGGGTTGATGATGGCGCGGAGCAGGCGCCGTTCCATGATCTTGAAGGTCTCGGATTGCACCGAACCGGGCTCGGCGGCGCAGTGATAGATGTAGAGCCGCGGCAGATAGAGCATGCCCGCCATCCAGGCGATCACGGAGATGATGTGCAGGGCCTTCACCCAGAGATACGTATCACCCAGAAATCCGGCCATGTTCTTCCCTTCGCATACCGCCCCCGCCGTCGCGCCCCGCGTTCCTAGTGTCCCGAATCCGAAATTCGTTGCCACGAATTTCGGGTTCAAAGGGACACTACCTGATCGAGTTTAGTGTGATTCAGCTTCCGAAGTTCGTGTGACGAACTTCGGAACCATCACACTAGGTTTCCGGTAGCGGCTGTGGACACAAGCCGCAGGCCGCCGGACACAGGCGACTGCCGCCCGCCGGCACGATCGGGCGTCGTTCAGTCACCGCGCCCCGCACCAGGCTTGCGAGACCGTCGATGAAAGCGGCGCCGGCATCGACCGTGGGGGCGCGCTCATAGGCCAATACGCCGGCGTCTCGGGCCAAGCGGGCATATTCGATGTCCAGCTCCACCAAGGTCTCGGAATGCTCGGAGACGAAGGCAATGGACGCAACGACGAGCGCCCGGCCGTCGCGGCCCGCGCGCGCGATTTCGGCATCCGTGGCCGGGCCGATCCATTCCAGCGGTCCCACCCGGCTTTGATAGCAGACCCGCCAATCCAGATCCGCCTCGCCCAACCGGGCCACCAGAGCGGCGGCGGTTTGCTCCACCTGCCACTGATAGGGATCGCCACGCTCGACAATGCGCTTGGGTAGGCCATGGGCGGAGAGCAGCAGGCGCACCGGTCCCTTGGCCCGCGCCGCATCCAGGCGCGGACGAATGCGGGCGGCCATTTCATCGACCAGCCCGGCCAGCCGGGGGTAGCAGCAGATGGCCGTAGTCTCGGCCTTAAGGCCGGCGGCCGCAGCCGCCACGGTCCAGTCGCGCAAGGACGAGCCGATGGTGGTCGAGGAGTACTGCGGATACAGCGGTAGCAGCACGACGCGCTTCGGATCATACGCCTTCACCGCTGCCGCGGCGGCCGCCGCACGGGGATGCCAATAGCGCATGGCGATGAAGGTCTTGTAGCGTCTCGCCGCGCCGCCGGCTTGCCCGCCGTCCCGGCCGCCATCCCGGTTGAGCGCCGCCTCGAGGGCATCCGCCTGCGCCTGCGTATTGGGGAGCAGCGGCGAGGCGCCGCCCATCTCCCGGTAGATGGCGCGCGCCACCGGCGCCCGGCGGCGGGAGATGAATTGCGCCAGCAACCAGCGGATCGGTGCCGGCGCGCCGATGATGGCCGGATCGTTGAATAGATTGAACAGGAAGGGCCGCACGGCAGCCAGACCGTCCGGACCGCCGAGGTTGAAGAGGATAACTGCGGTCTTACCCATGCCTACGACCAAAACTCTCTCTCGGGGACGGCTTCGCGCTTAGGCCGGCGCCCGCCAGGCGCGTACCTGATCGACCAAGGTCCGCACATGCTCGGGCGGCGTCTGCGGCAGGATACCGTGACCAAGATTGAAGATAAACGGCTTCGCTGCAAGGGTGTCCAAAATCCGCGCCGTTTCCGCGCGCTGAGCATCGCCGCCGGCGAGCAAGGCGATGGGATCGAGATTGCCTTGCACGGCGACTTTGGTCTGCACGCGGTCGCGGGCCCAGGACAACGGGACGGTGGTATCGAGACTCAAACCCTCGGCCCCGCACTCCTCGGCAAAGGTCTCGTAGAGAACCCCGACGCCGCGTGGAAAGACAATCATCGGCACATCCGGATGCGCAGCCCGGACGCGCGCGCGAATGGTCCGCGCCGGATCGAGGCACCAGCGACGAAGCGCGGGCTCCGGCCAAACGCCCGCCCAGGAATCGAAAAGCTGCAGCGCCTCGGCACCGGCCTCGACTTGGCCGATGAGATACTCGGCGGTGGTATCGACCAGGAGATCGATCAGGCGCTGAAAGGAGACAGGGTCCTGGTAAGCCCAGGCTTTCGCCGTCGCGAAGTCCTTGCTTGACCCGCCTTCGATCATATAGCTCGCGACCGTCCACGGCGCCCCGGCAAATCCGACGAGGGTTGTTTGCGCGGGCAGATCCGTGCGCAGGCGGCGCACCGTCTCGTAGACAGGGGCCAGGCGATCGACCAGGCCGCGCACCGCCAAGTCGTCGATATCCGCGGCGCGGGTTAATGCCCCAAGGACCGGGCCTCGTCCTTCTTCGAAGCGGACCGATTGACCGAGAGCGTGCGGCAGCACCAGGATGTCGGAAAAAAGAATCGCCGCATCGAACGCAAACCGCCGGATGGGTTGCAGAGTGATCTCGGCGGCCACCTCGGGTGTCAGGCAGGTGGTGAGGAAATCGCCGGTCCGGGCCCGAAGCTCGCGATATTCCGGCAGATAGCGACCGGCCTGACGCATCAGCCATATGGGCGGCGATGGGCAGGCTTGACCCCTCAGGGCGCGGAGAAACGGTTTGTCGATGGGCGGCACGAGGTCCAGTGCAGCGATGAGTAAAAGTGTCGGGCGACCCTCTTACACTAAAACCTTATCTTTATAAAAGAATCATTGATGTAGTAGTTGATACCTGTTGATGCCGGGGATTAGTCGGTTCGCTGAACGTTGTTCCACTATCGATCGGCGCGGGTGAACGGGAGTCGCGTTCTGTGGGGATCTTGTCGGATAACTGCTTGGACCGGGCAATCTTGCGCCGACAGCGCCGGCAGTGGATAAGAAGGATGACGAGGAAAACCGGGGAAACCGGATCCGGATACGTCGGTTGTTCAACCTGTGGACATGTTTGCGGCCATCGGTGCAAGTGACCTGATGATTAAAGGCAGAGGGAGCATGGATTTTTGGGCCTGTTGCAAAAAGGCCTACTTATCCCCGTTCGCCGGTTTTCATACGCAGTTACGCACAGACCGCGGGCCGCGGGGAAGTGACACGATGCGATGACCGCCTATCATCTGCACCTGGTCTCGGATGCCACCGGCGAGACGATCAATTCGGTCGCCCGCGCCTGTCTGGTTCAATTCCAGGGCATCGAGCCGATCGAGCATGTCTGGAGCTTGGTGCGTACCCGCGGGCAAATGGAAAAGGCGCTGCGCGGCATCGGCGACCATCCCGGCCCGGTGCTGTTCACCCTGGTGAACGATGCGTTGCGCAGCTTTCTGGTGGAAGGTTGCCGCGATCTGGATGTGCCTTGCATTCCGGTGCTCGATCCGGTGATCCATCGTCTGGCAAGCTGCTTCGGCGTCGGGATCAGCGGTCAGCCCGGCCTGCAGCACGCCCTCGACGCGGAATATTTCCAGCGCATGGACGCGATGAATTTCGCCTTGGCCCATGACGACGGCCAGCTGCAGGATGATCTCGAAAAGGCGGATGTGGTCTTGGTCGGTGTCTCGCGCACGTCGAAGACGCCAACATGCATCTATCTCGCCAACCGCGGCATCAAGGCCGCCAACGTGCCGGTGGTGCCCGGATGTCCGCTGCCGCCGCGCCTGCAGGCGATGCAGCAGACGCTCATCGTCGGCCTGACCAAGGACCCCGAGCAACTGGTCCAAGTGCGGCGCAACCGCTTGCGCATGATCGCCGAAGGCCATGGCGACACCGATTATGTCGATGTGAACGCGGTGCGCGAGGAAGTGGCCTTGGCCCGCAAGCTGTGCCGCCAGAACAGTTGGCCGATCATCGACGTCACCCGGCGCTCGATCGAGGAAACCGCAGCGACCGTGATGAGCCTCTACGCTCGCCATCGGGGCACCGGCGAGCCATGAGCGAGAGCGGCGCGGTGGAGAGCACGGTCATCCTCGCCTCGGCCAGCCGGACCCGACAAGAGATGTTGCGCCGGGCCGGGGTGCCCGTGACCATCGAGCCGGCTCACGTCGATGAAGACGAGGTCAAGGCCGCCTTGCGCGCGGACTCGGCAAGTGCCGCCCAAGCGGCCGAGACATTGGCCGAGCTGAAGGCGGCCAGAATCTCGGCCAAACACGGGACGGCCCTGGTGATCGGGGCCGATCAGATCCTCGACTGCGACGGCCGGTGGTTCGACAAACCGGCCGATCGGACAGCGGCCGCGGTGCAGTTGCGCGCGCTGTCGGGCAAACGCCATACCCTGGCGACCGGTGTCTGTGTCATGCGCGGCGGCCGCCGCCTATGGCATCATAACGAGGCGGCGCACCTGACCATGCGGCCATTCGGCGATGCGTTCATCGCCGGATACCTGGCGGCCGCCGGCGATGAGGTGCTGGGCGCGGTCGGCGCCTACCGAT
>JAJFGI010000264.1 GCA_021776215.1 Kiloniellaceae bacterium
ATGCCGATCTGCGGGCCGATGCCAACGTGGTCAAGGTTTCGGTCATCGGTGTCGGCATGCGCTCGCACGCGGGCGTCGCCCAGAGCATGTTCAAGACCCTGGCGGAAAAGGGCATCAACATCCAGGTCATCTCCACCTCGGAGATCAAGATCAGCGTCCTGGTGGCCGAGGAATACACCGAGCTTGCGGTGCGCAGCCTGCACGCTGCCTACGGGCTGGACCAGGTGTAGATCGGCCGCCGCGGCCCAGGAGCGGCCCTGGTCCAAGGCAAGAAGTGTTGGGATTCCACGGCTTTCCGAGAAAGGTTTGTGGCCGCCGCCCGGCATTTGTTAAAAGACTGGTAATACGGGGGATGGTAAAAATGATGCTAATCCCGGCTTTGGTGCCGCCCTTGGTGGTTGTGCCTGGGCCTGGAAATGCATAGCGGCGGTGGCAAATCAGCCCATGCCGGAGTCCAAAGAAGGCGGTGACGACCCGTGGCAATGACACACGAGAAAGACTCCCACGAGCCTAGTCTCGAGTTCGGCGGTGCCTTTGGCCCCGGACCGCGCGAGACGGTGGCCGACCTGCTGCGCCACGCGCGCGAGGACTTTGGCCAGGACCTGAGGAGCATCGCCGATGTGCTGCGCATCCGCCTCGCCTATCTGGAAGCCATCGAATCGGGCGAGTTCGACCTTCTGCCGGGCCCAACCTATGCGGTCGGTTTCCTGCGCACCTACGCCGAGTACCTTGGCCTCGACGGCGAAGACATGGTCGAGCGGTTCAAGGCAGAGACACAAGCCGCCGCCCGGCGCTCCGAGCTGATTTTTCCCGAGCCGGTCGCGGAAGGCCGGATTCCCGGGGGGGCCATCATCCTGGTCTCCGTCATTCTGCTGGCCATCGCCTACGGTGGCTGGTTCTACCTGTCGCAACAGGGCCGCACGGTTGCCGATTTGATCCCGGCGTGGCCGACCGATACGCAAACCGCCACATCCGGCGATGGCCAGGCCGGCGCCGCGCCGGTGCCGGCGGCCCCGACCGAATCGGCCCGCAAACCGGCCGAGGCGGCAAGCAGCGTTACCTCGGCTCTGGCGAGCCCGGCCGTTGTCGAAACCCCGGCGCCTGCGGCAAGCCTGCCGGACACTCTGGCGCCGAATGTGGAAGTCCCGGTGCAGGACGATCCGGCGCTGACCGCGGTATCCCCGGAGGCGCGCACCGATGCGCTGCCCACGCCGCCCGCGCCCAGCCCTGTTTCGGTGCCGGAAACGGCGCCTGCGCCTGCGCCGGCGGCGATAACGACGCCCGTGGAGCGCGCGCCGGTACCGCCGCAGCCGGTGGCTGAGTCGCGGGCACCGGCCGATGCGCCGACGACGCTGGCGTCCGTGGACGATCCAACGGTGGTGATCCCGGCGGCGCCCTCGACGCCGGAGACGATTATCATCCCCGACGACCGCTCGCCCCGCGTCTATGGCGGCAGCAACGACGAGTCACGCATCGTCATCCGGGCGGTGCAGGATAGCTGGGTGCAGGTGCGCGACAGCCAGGACGCGATCCTGCTCACCCGCGTACTGCGCGCCGGTGACAGCTACCGGGTTCCCGACGTCGCCGGCCTCACCCTGCTGACCGGCAATGCCGGCGGAATCGAGCTCGAGGTGGACGGCGTTCGCCTGCCGCCGGCGGGCCCGCCGGGCTCGGTCCGGCGCAGCATCAGCCTCGACCCGTCGCAACTGCTCAGCGGCGCGAGCGCCAACCGCTAGGCCGATCCCCGGCCGCGGCCGGCCGACTCTCTCGTTTCCTGGCACCTTCATCCGCCCCCGGCCTTGCAGTTATGGGCGAAAACGCGCATGTTCGGAGCCGCGAAAGCGCGGAATTAATGGCATTTGAGAGTCGGTCGATGAGCGTGCGGCCCTATCGCGAAATTCAGCGGCGCCAGAGCCGCAAGATCCATGTCGGCAAGATCGCCGTCGGTGGCGATGCCCCCATCAGCGTGCAGTCGATGACCAATACGCTGACCCACGACGTGGCCGCAACGGTGGCGCAGATCCAGGGACTTCAGGACGCCGGCGCCGATATCGTCCGGGTCTCCTGCCCGGACGAGGCCTCCACCAAGGCGCTGCGCGAGATCGTGCGCGAGGTCGAGGTCCCCATCGTCGCCGATATCCATTTCCACTACAAACGGGCGATCGAGTCGGCCGAGGCGGGGGCGGCCTGCCTGCGCATCAACCCCGGCAACATCGGCTCGCCGGAACGGGTGCAGGCGGTGGTGCAGGCGGCCAAGGACCACGGCTGCTCCATGCGCATCGGCGTCAACGCCGGCTCGCTGGAGCGGGAGCTCCTGGAAAAGTACGGCGAGCCGTGCCCGGAGGCGATGGTGGAAAGCGCCCTCAATCACGCCCGCATCCTCGAGGACCGGGATTTCTTCGAGTTCAAGATCTCGTGCAAGGCCTCGGACGTCTTCCTGGCGGTGGCCGCGTATCAAGGCCTGGCCGATGCCTGCGACTATCCCCTGCACATCGGCGTGACCGAGGCGGGCGGATTGCGCAGCGGCACCATCAAGTCCTCGATCGGCCTGGGCTCGCTCCTGTGGGCCGGCATTGGCGACACCTTGCGGGTCTCGCTCTCCGCCGATCCGGTGGAGGAGGTGAAGGTCGGCTTCGACATGCTCAAGGCGTTGAACCTGCGCCATCGGGGGGTCAACGTCATCTCCTGTCCGTCCTGCGCGCGGCAGCAGTTCCAGGTGATCAAGACGGTCGAGGTGCTGGAAAAGCGCCTGGCCCACATCACCACCCCTATGACCGTGTCGGTGATCGGCTGTGTGGTCAACGGGCCCGGCGAGGCGCGCGAGACCGACATCGGTTTCGCCGGCGGCGGCAACGGCACGCACCAGGTCTACATCAACGGCCTGCCGGACCATCGCCTGAAAGATCAGGACATCGTCGATCACCTCGTCAGTTTGGTCGAGCGCAAGGCCGCCGAAATCGAGGCCGAGACGGCTGCTTCCGCTGAGACCGCCGACGGCGAGGCGCAGCGCACGGCCATCGCCTCCTAGCGCAATCTGGAGAAAGAGTTTGTCCGCGCTGCAACCGGTTCGCGGTACCCACGACATATTGCCCGACGAGATGCGCCGCCATCGCCGTGTCGTCGAGACGGCGCGCGACTTGGCCGAACGCTACGGCTATCTCGAAATGTCGACGCCGATCTTCGAATTCACCGAGGTCTTCCGCCGGCCGTTGGGGGAAACCTCGGACGTGGTCTCGAAGGAGATGTACAGCTTTGCCGACCGGGGCGGCGAGGAGATCACCTTGCGCCCGGAAGCGACCGCCGCGGTCGTCCGCGCCTTCCTCAGTGCCGGGCTGACCCACGACCTGCCGTGCAAGTTCTTCAGCCACGGCCCGATGTTTCGCTACGACCGGCCGCAAAAGGGGCGGCAACGGCAATTTCATCAGATCAACGTGGAATTGTTGGGGGTGGCCGATCCGCTGGGCGACATCGAGATGATCGCCCTTGGCACCGACATTCTGGCGGCGCTGGGGGTGCTCGGGCGCACGCAATTGGAAATCAACACTCTCGGTGATCTGGACAGCCGCCACGCGTACCGCGACGTTCTGATCGCCTATTTTTCCGATCATCGGGACAAGCTGTCGGCCGAAAGCGTCGATCGCCTCGCGCGCAATCCGTTGCGCATCCTGGACTCGAAGGACCCGGGCGACCGCAAGGTGGTGGCGGGGGCGCCTTCGTTGAGCGAACATCTGAATCAGGCCAGCCGCGATTTCTTCGCGGCGGTGACCGAAGGGCTCGATATCTTGGGCATTGCCTATCGGCAAAACCCGCGATTGGTGCGCGGCCTCGACTACTACACCCACAGCATTTTCGAGATCACCACAGAGGACTTGGGGGCGCAGGCCACGGTCCTCGGCGGTGGGCGCTATGACGGCCTGGTGGAACTGCTTGGCGGGCCGCCGACGCCGGGGGTCGGCTGGGCGGCCGGGATCGAGCGTCTGGCCATGCTGATGACCGAGACGCCGCCGGCGCCGCGGCCGATTGCCATGGTCCCTCTCGGCGCCGCCGCGGAGGGCAAGGCCCTGTCGATCGTTCAGGCGCTGCGCCGGGCCGGGCTCGCCGTCGACCTGGGTTTTTCCGGCAACCTGAAGAAACGGATGCGCCGGGCCAACAAGGTGGGCGCCCGCGCCGCCATCATCCTGGGCGACGACGAATTGGCCGGCAACACCGCCACGGTGCGCGATCTGGATTCCGGTGAACAGGAGCTCGTCTCCCTGGATGCGTTGAGCGAGCACCTGGTCCGGTTCCGTTAGCTAGGCAGCGTCGGCCCGGGTGGCCATGGACACTGACACATCTCTTGTCGCGATAGGTATCAGCCATCGCTCCGCATCGGCGGTGCTGCGCGAGCGGCTGTTTGCGAGCGAGCCGGACCAGGCGGCGTTGCTTGCCGCCGTGCGCCAGGCGGGCGTCGCCGAGGGGATGGCGGTGGCGACCTGCGAGCGGATGGAATTGTGGGCGGCGGCCGGCTCTCCCGATCCGGCGGCTGCGTTTTTCGGCCTGTTGGCCGGCGCGACGGGTATCGAGGCGGCGGCGTTGCGCGAACAGGTCTACTGCCACCGGGACGACGCGGCCATGCGGCACATCTTTGCCGTCGCCGCGTCGCTGGACAGCCAAGTGGTCGGCGAGCCGCAGGTTCTCGGCCAGGTAAAGGAATGCCACCGGCAGGCGGCGGCGGCGGGCCTGATCGGGCCGGCCCTCGAGCCCGTCTTGCAGGCCGCCTACGGCGCCGCCAAACGGGTCCGCGGCGAGACGCCGCTGGCCCAACAGCCGGTCTCCATCGCCGCCTCGGCGACCCTTGTCGCCCGCGATGTCCATGGCGATCTGGGCCGTCGCACCGGCTTGCTGATCGGCCTGGGGGAAATGGGCGAGTTCCTGGCCGCCGAGCTCAAGGACGCGGGTATCGGCGATCTGGTGGTCATGCACACCTCGGTGGCGCGCAGCGAAGCGGTGGCGCGGCGACTGGGGGGACATTTCCGCCCCTGGGAGGAGCTTGGCGATGCCCTGGCGGGCGCCGATATCGTCGTTTCCGCCATGGGCACCGGCGGATACGCGGTCACCGCCCAATTGGCCGAAACGGCGTTGAAACGGCGCCGGCGCAAGGCGATATTCTTCATCGACGCCGCCTTGCCCGGTGATATCGACCCTGAGGTGGGTCAGCTCGATGCCGCCTATGTCTTCGATCTGGCGGATTTGGAACGGGTGGCACGGAAAGGCAAGGCGACGCGCGAAGCAGCCACGGCCGCGGCTTGGCACATCCTCGATGACGAGATCGCCGCGTTTCAGCGCCGCCGCGCCGAGCGTGGTGCCGGGCCGGCCGTCACCGCGCTGCGCCGTCGGTTCGAGGCGTTGCGGGCGGAGGTGCTGGCGGATTCGCGGCTCGGGGCGGACGAGGCGACCCGCTTGCTGCTCAACCGGCTGCTGCACGATCCGTCCGAGGTATTGCGCCAAGCCGCGGCGGACGCGCACACGGAGACGGATTTGGACGCGGCCCTGCGCCGCTTGTTCCGTCTCGATCCGGATGGAAAGGAGGACCGGTGAACCTGGACGAAAACCTGGACCGCGTGCTGCGGCGCTATGACGAGCTGAGTGCCCGTGTGGCCAGCCATGCGCAACCCGGCTCCGCGGACTACACGCGCATGCTGCGAGAATACGCCGATCTCACGAACACGGTTGAAAGCATTGCCAAGTTGCGTGAGGCGCAGCGCGAGATGCGCGATTTGACCGATCTGATCGCGGCAGCGGATACCGACGCCGAGATGCGCAAGCTGGCGGAAGGCGAGCAGGACGACCTGAGCGCGCGTCTGCCCGAGCTGGAGCGTGAGGTGATGCTGCAGCTTCTGCCGAAGGACGAGGCGGACCAGCGCAACGCGGTCCTGGAAGTGCGCCCCGGCACCGGCGGCGACGAAGCGGCGCTGTTCGCCGCCGATCTGTTCCGCATGTACCAACGCTATGCCGAGGCGCACGGCTGGCGCTTCGAGACGCTGGGCTATAGCGACACCGAAATCGGCGGCTGCAAGGAAGGCAGTGCGCTCATCTCCGGTCCCGGGGCTTTCGCCCGGCTGAAGTTCGAGTCCGGCGTGCACCGGGTGCAACGGGTGCCGCAGACCGAATCCAGCGGCCGCATCCATACCTCGACGGCCACCGTCGCGGTGCTGCCCGAGGCCGAGGAGGTGGACGTGCAGGTGGACGAAAAGGATCTGCGAATCGACACCTACCGGTCGCAGGGCGCCGGCGGACAGCACGTGAACACCACCGACAGCGCCGTGCGCATCACGCATCTGCCCAGCGGCATCGTCGTGCAGTGCCAGGACGAGAAATCGCAGCACAAGAACCGGGCCAAGGCCATGAAGGTGCTGCTCGCCCGCCTCTACGACAGCATGCGCCAGGAGCAGGAAGACGCCCTGGCCGCGACGCGGCGGAGCCAGGTCGGCAGCGGCGACCGCTCGGAGCGCATCCGCACCTACAATTATCCACAGGGGCGGGTGTCGGACCACCGCATCAACCTGACCCTCTACAAGCTCGACCGGGTCATGA
>JAJFGI010000265.1 GCA_021776215.1 Kiloniellaceae bacterium
ATTCTCCACGCCGTGCGGCTGTACCGCCCGGACGGCTCCAACGTCGATGCCTGCCGCCGTCAAGCGGTCGAGGAGGGGCTGCGCGTCCTCATGCCGGGTAGCCTTGGCGCCGAGCTGCTCGACGAGCTGAAGCCCGATCCGGAGATGCGCCTGAATCCGGGCCCCTTGCTGAAGGGGCGGTTCCAAAAGCTGGGTCCGCGCGAATGGGCTTTCTATCGGCCCCGGTGGGGCGCGTTCCATGCCACCGACCTTGAGCCGCAGCTGCGCGATCTCGGGGTAACGACCCTGATCTTATGCGGCCTCAGCTTCACGACCGGGGTTCGGGCCACGGTGTTCGAGGCCAGCGCCCGCGATTTTCGCGTCGTCGTGGTCCCGGATGCCCTGGCGAACGCCACGGAAGACGGTGTGCGCGAGCTCGGCCGCCTGGGCATTTATTTGATGACCAGCGAGAACTGCCTGGCCTGGCTGGCTGGTCGGCGCGGCGACATTGTGGCAGCCTAAAGTCGATCCAACCGGAATTCCAACGATCTTTAGGGACTTTATGGTGGACATTTACGTCGATGCGGACGCCTGCCCGGTCAGGGACGAAACCATACGCGTCGCCGCCCGTCACAGTCTGAAAACCTATCTGGTCAGCGATGGCGGCATTCGCCCCCGGCAAAATCCACTCGTGGAACTGGTTATCGTCTCCCGGGGCGCGGACGCCGCCGACGACTGGATCGCGGAGCAAATACAAAAAGGCGACATCTGCATCACCAACGACATCCCGCTGGCCGCGCGCTGCCTGCAACGGGGGGCGCTGGCCATCAAACCGAATGGAGAGCCGTTTACGGAAGACGGTATCGGCATGGCGCTGGCCAACCGTGAGCTTATGCAGACCTTGCGCGACAGCGGCGAGATCACCGGAGGACCAAAGCCGTTCAGCAAATCCGACCGCTCAACATTCCTCAACCGCCTTGAAACCACCGTGCAGGCGGCGAAGCGCCGGTGACCTCGGACCAAGTCCGGGCATTTCTGATGGAATGTCCGAAGTTAGGGCTAAGCCGGACTTGCCCTGAACATGGTTGTAACTTCGCTCGTTAGCCAGACTTGGACATGCGAGATTGAGCAAGAAATTTCTGCAAAACGTACGATATTGATAATGAGGAGTTTGCGGAATGGCGCAGCGGCGACACGACATCGAGGCGTTCGTGCGGCAACTCGTCGCCGAAGTCGAGGCCGCCGAAGCAGCGGGGATGACCGCCCCTCAAGCCATCGCCGAGCATTTTAACGCCAAGGGCGTCACCACGCGAAAGGGCCGGCTCTGGACCGGCGCGACTGTGGTCAAGTTCCTCGGCAGTCCGGGCGCGAAACGCTGCCGCTTAAGCGGGAAAGGCGGGCCGCAGGGTGATGCCGAAGGATAATCCTGACAAACCGTCCCAAGCGCTCGATAGCGGACAATTGCGGCACATTTCGGAAGTGACCATCGGCCATTACGACCGCACGGCTGAAGATTTCCGAGACGGCACTCGCGATCACGACGTCAGCCAGAACTATAGGGCGCTGTTGGACGCGATCGAAAGCGATCCTCCTTTTTGCGTTCTCGATCTTGGCTGCGGGCCCGGCCGAGACCTCCGGCATTTTCGTTCACTGGGACACGACGCCGTGGGCCTGGACGGATCGAAGGAATTCGTGGCCATGGCACGTTCCTTTTCCGGGTGTGACGTTCTCCACCAGGATTTTCTCGCGATGGACCTGCCCGAGAGCCGCTTTGATGGCGTGTTCGCGAATGCGTCGCTATTCCACGTGCCGAGTCAGGAGTTGCCGAGGGTCCTGCTCGAACTCTCCAGAACCTTGAAGCCCAGGGGCGTCTTGTTCTGCTCGAACCCAAGAGGTAACAACGAGGAAGGCTTAAGCGACGACCGCTATAGCTGCTTCTTCGATCTCGACACCTGGCGAAATTTCGTCACGACGGCTGGGTTCCTGGAACTGCAACATTACTTCCGCCCTTCGGGGCTGCCATGCCACAAGCAGCCGTGGCTGGCGACCGTTTGGCGCAAAGGCTAGCAGCATCATGCGGCGAATATCCGCTTCGGGGTCAGGAGCAGAAGTGCCGATGGCCCTGCGTCAATGTCTGCGGTGGGTGTAGAGCAGACATGTTTCGCCAAAAAAACGTTTCGGGCGTTGGTTCGGCAGGCTTTCAAGCCGAGACGCTGGCCAACGGCCCGCTCGTTGTACCGCCCGGTGATTCCACGTTATAAGCGCCCCTGAGTGGGTCGGCGGTGCGCGAGTGGGGCATGAGGATCTATTTGGCTGTGGCTGCCGGTGGCGCGCTTGGCGCGGTGTGCCGCTATTCCCTGACTGCGGTGGCCGCGCCGCTGTTCCAGCCGGGGTTTCCCGTCGGCACGTTGGCGGCGAACGTGGCGGGTTCGTTTCTCATGGGGGCGCTGGTGGAGGTGTTGGCTCTGGTCTGGTCGCCGTCGGAGGTCACGCGTGCCTTCCTGGTGGTCGGCGTGCTCGGTGCATTCACCACGTTCTCGGCATTTTCAATGGAGGCGGTCGGATTGGTGCAGCGAGGTGCGATCGGCACGGCAGCGGCGTATATCCTGGCTTCGGTGTTTCTGTCGCTCGCCGCCGTATTCGGCGGCATGCGCCTCTTTCGCGCCGCCTTTTCATGAGCGGGCCGCGCACCGTGGCGGTGAGCAAGGGCGATGCCGACCAACGGCTCGATCGCTGGTTCAAGAAGCACTTTCCAACCCTGTCCCACGGCCGCCTGGAGAAGCTGCTGCGCACCGGCCAGATCCGCGTCGACGGCAAGCGCGCTAAGGCAGGTCTGCGGGTCGCCGCCGGCCAGCAGGTGCGCATCCCGCCGTTGCCGGGGACACCGGCACCCGATATATCTGCCGGGCCCACGCGACCCCGAACCTCGGCCGACGACCGCGACGCGGCGGCTTTGCGTGCCGCGGTGCTGTACCAGGATGACTGGGTGATTGCCATCAACAAACCGACCGGCCTGGCGGTCCAGGGCGGCACCTGGCAGTCGCGGCATGTGGATGCCATGCTCGATGCCTTGCGCGACCCGGGTGCCGAGCGCCCACGCCTGGTGCACCGCTTGGACCGGGATACCAGCGGCGTGCTGCTGCTGGCGCGGACTGCCGTCTCGGCCCGGCGGCTGGCCGCCAGCTTCAAGGACAAGGGGACGCGCAAGCTCTACTGGGCGCTGGTGGCCGGCGTGCCGGAGCGTCGCCGCGGCCGCATCGATACGCCTCTGGCCAAGCTGCCGGGGCCGAAGGGCGAGAAGGTCGGGCCATCCACGGAACAGGGAAAGGATGCGGAGACCGTGTATCAGATGGTTTCCAGCAAGACCATCAAGGGGACGCGCCAGCGCGTCGCCTGGCTGCTGCTCATGCCCCTGACCGGACGGACCCACCAGTTGCGGGCTCATTGCGCGGCGCTGGGCACGCCGATTCTGGGCGACGGCAAATACGGCGGCAAGCGCGCGTTCCCGGCGCCCGGACAGAACGACGGCGGCGCCCTGAGCAAGCGGTTGATGCTGCATGCGCGGGAAATCGCCGTGCCGCACCCTGACGATGAAACGACAGTGCGGGTGACGGCGCCATTGCCGGCCGATATGGCGGCCGCCTGGGCCTCGCTTGGTTTCGATCCGCAGCACGGGGACGCGGCGGTCAACGATCTGCTCGGCTATGCCCAAGCCTTGCCGACGGCGGCGCATGCCGCCGCCCCGCGCCGTGCCCGTGCCGGGAAAGGACGACAGCCGCGATGAAGTTCACCGACCTCGAGACGCCGGCGCTGCTGCTCGACCGCCACCGGCTAAACGCTAATCTGGCACGCATGCACGACAAGGCGTCGGCGCATGGCGTTGCCTTGCGGCCGCACATGAAGACCGCCAAGTCGGCGGATATCGCCCGCCTCGCCACCGTCGGACAACCCGGCGGCATCACCGTCTCGACGCTGAAGGAGGCTGCGTACTTCATTGCCCATGGCTTTGCCGACATCACCTATGCGGTGGGCATTGCGGTGGGCAAGCTGGACCGGGTGGCGGCGTTGCAGCAGGACGGCGCACGCGTGACCGTGCTCACCGACAATGTGGATGTGGCACGCGGCATCGCCGCCCGCGCCGAGGCAACCGGCGCCCGATTCGACGTTCTGATCGAGGTTGATACCGGTGATCACCGCGCCGGCGTCGCGCCGGACTCGTCCACTCTGATGGAGATTGCGGCGATCCTCGACCGCGCCGCCGGGATTGACTTGCGCGGCGTGCTCACCCATGCCGGTCATTCCTATGACTGCCGCAGCATCGAAGACTTGGCGGCCGTGGCGGAGGCGGAGCGGGCCGGCGCGGTTCTGGCCGCCGAGCGTCTGCGCGCCGCCGGGATGGCGTGCCCAGTGGTCAGCGTCGGGTCGACTCCCACGGCGGTACACGCGCGTGATCTCAGCGGTGTCAGTGAGATACGGCCCGGTGTCTATATGTTCAATGATGTCTTTCAGGCGAGCATCGGGGCATGCACCCTGGCCGACGTGGCCGTGTCGGTTCTGGCAACCGTGACCGGCCATCATCCCGAGCGGGGCGAGATTCTCATCGATGCGGGTGGATTGGCGCTGTCCAAGGACCGCAGCACCGCGGCCGGGCCGCATGACGTTGGCTACGGCTGGGTGATCGGCCCCGACGGCACGGCATTGCCTGAGTTGCAGGTGGTCCGCGTCTCCCAGGAGCACGGCGTCGTCGCCGCGGCGCCAGGGGCGGGGGCGCTGCCCCTCGCGGCGCTGCCGCCGGGCACGCACATACGCGTTCTGCCCAACCATGCCTGCATGACCGCCGCCGCCTATGATTGCTACCACGTCGTGGAGGGCGGCGAGGTTGTCGCCACTTGGCCGCGCATCAACGGCTGGTAGCAAATAGCGCGCCGCCATCGACCCCAAAGACGAGCGGCAGCAGAAGGAAGGCGGCGCCGACGATGACGGCGGTCGCCACCACGTTCAGCCATATGCCCGCCCAGGCCATTTGCCCCATGGTCACCCGGCCGCTGCCATAAACAATCGCGTTCGGCGGCGTCGCCACCGGCAGCATGAAAGCGCAGCTCGCGGCGACGGCGGCGGGGATCGTCAGCAGCAGCGGGCTGTGACCCAGGCGCTCGGCCAACTCGGCCACCAGGGGCAGGAATGTCGCCGCCGTCGCCGTATTGCTGGTCAATTCCGTCAGCAGAATGATGGTGGCCGTTATCCCGGTCACAACGACCCCGATCGGCAGATCCGCGAGGCCGGCCAGTTTATCGGCGATCCACGCGGCCAAGCCGGTATCGCCGATCGCCGCGGCCAGGCTAAGGCCGCCGCCAAAGAGAATCAGCACGCCCCACGGGAGGCGCCGCGCCTGCGACCATTCGAGCAGGCGTTCGCCGGCGCGCCGGCCCGACGGCAGCAGGAACAAAACCAGGGCACCGGCGACGGCGATGGCCGGATCGGTCACGGTCACGCCGCTCGGCAGCAAGTCCTCGACCGCGGGGCGCCCCAGCCATGACCCGGCGACGGCGGCGAACACAGCGGCGACCCGCAACTCCGGCCCGCTGATAGGGCCAAGCGCCGCCAGCTCGGCAGCAATAGTGGCACCGGCGCCGGGCAGCGGTGCGGCGGGGATGCGGAAGGCCAGGCGGGTCAGGACCAGCCACGCGGCGGCCAGCAGGATCGCCGCCAACGGCAGGGCGAAGAGCATCCAGCGGGCGAAGC
>JAJFGI010000266.1 GCA_021776215.1 Kiloniellaceae bacterium
GGATTTGCGCCGCCACCGTGCGCGCGATCGCCTGTTTCGCCGTGGCGTTGTGGCTCAGGCGCTTCTGGAAGTCGGCCTCGTGGAACGGATCGGGCAGCACGGCCCCGCCGTGCACCCGTTCGACCAGGCCCCTGCCTGCGAGGGCCTTGATATCCCGCCGGATGGTTTCGTCTGAGACCACGAGTTCCGCCGCCAGGTCCGAAACGGCACAACTGCCGTTCAGGCCCAGGGTCTTCATAATCGCTGCCTGTCGGGCGGAGCGATGCACGGACCTATCCTCCCAAATGAATAGCGCGCGGGATTGGCTCGGCCGGCCGGCCGCCGGCCCCTTCAGCCAGCCAGTCTAGGCGTTGGCGTGGCGGTCCGGCAATGTGGTTTTTTGTGAAATAATGTGGCTTTGGCTTGACATACCGACCGCTCCGGCCGCAGATTTGCCGGCAGCGCGATCATCCGCCGTGGCCGGATCGTTGGGGCAGGCCGGGAGCGGCGATCCGGCGCGGACACGCATCCGCACCGACATCCGGGTCGGGAGAAATGCAGCGGCCAGGCAAAGTCAAAGGCCAGTAAAAATCAAAGGGAGGCTGACAAGATGACACCACACAATTCGGGCACCACCAGGCTCACGTCGTGGGCATTCGCGGGGGCATTCGCGGGGGCGTTGGCGCTGGCAACCGGCATCGCCGGGCCCGCGGCGGCGGCACCGGAATCGAAGGACCCGATCAAGCTGACCATTCACGACTGGACCGGACAGTATGTCACCACGACCATCATGGGCGACGTGTTGAAGTCCATGGGCTACAACGTCGAATACGTGCAGGCCGACTACATCGCCCAATTCGCCGGTCTGGAGTCCGGCGATCTGCACGTGGCCATGGAGATGTGGGAGACCACCGGCAAGGATGCCATGGAGGCCTCCCTGGCCACCGGCAAGACCGTTGATCTGGGCGAGACCGGCATGAACGCCATCGAGGAGTGGTGGTATCCGCTTTACATGAAGGAGAAGTGCCCGGGCCTGCCCGACTGGGAGGCGCTGAACAAGTGCGCCGAGGCCTTCGCGACCCCCGAGACCGCGCCGAAGGGCCGCTATCTGGGCGGGCCGGTGACCTGGGGCGGCTTCGACGACGAGCGCGCCGAAGCCCTCGGCTTGAATTTCGAGGTCGTGCACGCGGGCACCGATGCGGCGTTGTTTGCCGAGATCGAATCCGCCTATCAGCGCAAGGCGCCGGTGTTGGCCTGGGTCTATACGCCGCACTGGGCGCCCATCAAGTTCGAGGGCGAGTGGGTGGAATTCCCGCGCTATACGGCGGAATGCTACAACGATCCGTCCTGGGGCTCCAACAAGGACATGGCCTACGACTGCGGCAAGCCGCGCGGCTGGATCAAGAAGGTCGGCTGGAAGGGCGGCGAGGACAAGTGGCCCGGCGCCTACAAGGCCATCCGCAACTTCAAGATCGATAACCAGACCATGGGCGAGCTGATCACCAAGATCGATCTCGACGGCGGCAAGCTCGAAGACGTGGTCGGCCAATGGATGAAGGACAACGAGGCGGTCTGGTCGAAGTGGACCCAATAACCTCGATCCCGCATTGACCGGGAGCGGGCCGCCGCGCGCAAATTTTTGCAAAGCGGCGGCCTGTACCCCATGATCCAATACGACAACGATACCCCTTGGGGAACGCGGGTGACCGACTCTGGCGCGGAGGGACAGGCGCGGGGCGAGCGCGCCGTAAAACTGGCTTGCGAGGGCGTCTGGAAACTCTTCGGTCCCGACGCCGAGGGTTTTCTCGCCCGGCACAACGGCGCGCCCAGTTACGAAGACCTCGCCGCCGGCGGCATGATCTGCGCCGTGCGCCAGGTGGATTTGCAGATACAGCGCGGCGAAATCTTCGTCATCATGGGGTTGTCCGGCTCCGGCAAGTCGACCTTGGTGCGGTGCATGTCGCGGCTGATCGAGCCGACGGCCGGCAAGGTCATCTTCGAGGGCCAGGACCTGCTGGCGGCGTCCGAGCGGGAGATGATCGAGCTGCGCCGGCACAAGATGGGCATGGTGTTCCAGCACTTCGCCCTGCTGCCGCATCTCACCGTGCTCGGCAACGTCGCCTTTCCCCTGGAGGTGCAGGGCATCCCCCGCGCCGCGCGCGAACGGCGGGCCCTGGAGGTGATCGAGCTGGTCGGCCTGTCCGGGCGCGAGGCGTACTATCCGCGCGAGCTGTCCGGCGGCCAGCAGCAGCGGGTCGGCATCGCCCGTTCGCTGGCGGTGGAACCGGAGGTCTGGTTCCTCGACGAGCCGTTCTCGGCCCTCGATCCCCTGATCCGGCGCGAAATGCAGGACGAGTTCCTGCGCCTGCAGAGCGTTCTGCGTAAGACCATCGTCTTCATCACCCATGACTTCGACGAGGCGATTCGACTGGCCGACCGCATTGCCATCATGAAGGACGGCGCGGTCATCCAAATCGGCACGCCCGAGGAGTTGGTGATCCGCCCGGCCACCGACTATGTCGCGGAATTCACCCGCGACGTGCCGCGGGCAAAGGTGCTCACCGCGCGCTCGGTAATGGTCCCGGCCGGCGGCCTCGTCGAGGTCGCCGGCAGCGTTGCCGCCACTACGCGCATCGAGGCCCTGGCGGCGGAGGTCATGGGCACCGACAAACCCTTCGCCGTCACCGATGAAGACGGCCGGCCGATCGGCCATCTGACCCCCGAGGCGGTTTTGGAGGTGCTGGTTAGTACGGGGCGGACGGAATGACCGGCGCCGCCGCCGGTCTGGCGCCCGTGGCGGACCGGCGGTCGCCGTGGCTGGCGGCCTGGGCGGTGGCCCTCGCCGTCACGCTGGCGCTTTGGCTCGGGCGCGACCTGGTGCCGTGGGCGATCGAGTATCCGCGCGATTGGGTGGTGCCCCTGAAGGGCTGGATCACCGCCTTCATGAAGTGGCTGATCAACGATTTCGATCTCGGCCTGTTCACCTTCAAGGAATTCACCCGCTCGGTGGCCTGGGTGCTGGAGTGGCCGCTGTGGCTGGCCAAGGCCCTGCTGTCCGCCGGTTTCAAGATCCCGCTGAGCGACGATACGGTGCTGCGCACACCGCCCTTGTCATGGGTCGGTCTGGTCATCGTGGTGGTTATGGCCGCCTACCGGGTGAAGGACCGCGGATTGGCCATCCTGATCGGGGCCTGCTTTGTCTATCTGGTGATCTTCGGCCAGTGGGACAGCGCCATGATCACCCTGTCGTCGATCGTCGTTGCGGTGCCGCTGGGCGTCGCCGGCGGCCTGGCGCTGGGAATCCAGGGGTACCGCAGCCGGCGGTTCGAACAGGCGATCACGCCGATCCTCGATCTGATGCAGACCGTGCCGGTGTTCGCCTATCTGGTGCCGGTGCTGTTCCTGTTCGGCTTCGGCCCGGTGGCGGCCATGACGGCGACCATCATCTATGCCATGCCGCCGATGGTGCGCGTGACCATGCTGGCGCTGCGCCTGGTGCCCAGCGAGATCGTCGAATTCGGCCGCATGGCCGGGTGCAGCCGGCGGCAGATGACCTGGAAGATACTGGTTCCGGCGGCGCGGCCGACCCTGATGGTCGGCGTGAACCATGTGATCATGATGTCCCAGAACATGGTCATCATCGCCTCGATGATCGGGGCCGGGGGGCTGGGCCATGACGTGCTGGCCTCCCTGCGCCGCCTGGCTATCGGCGAAGGGTTGGAGGCGGGGATTGCGATCACCCTGCTGGCCGTCGCCCTCGATCGTCTTAGCCAGGCCTTTGCCCGGGCCGCCGTCGTCGGCGGCCAACACCGGGCGGCGACGCCACGCAGTGTAATTGCCCGTCACCCGGCGCTCATCGCGGCCCTGGTGATCCTTGCCGGGACAACCCTGCTGGGATTTCTCGTGCCAGTCCTGCGCGACTATCCGGAGGCGGCGCAGGTGACCACGGGGCCCTATTGGGACGCGCTGGTGCAGTGGATCAACGTCAACTTCTTCGATCAGCTCGAGGCGGTGAAGACGTTCCTGCTGCTCAATCTGCTGATCCCCTTCAAGCGCTTTCTCCTGCAGCTTCCCTGGAGCGCCGTCGTCGCCATGGTCGCCTTGGCAGGTTACCAGCTGGGCGGCATCCGGCTGGCGGTCCTGACCGCCGCGCTGACCGGCTTTATCGCCGTCACCGGCCAGTGGGAAAAGGCGATGATCACGCTCTACCTGTGCGGCTTGTCGGT
>JAJFGI010000267.1 GCA_021776215.1 Kiloniellaceae bacterium
GCTGGCGCGCATCGGCCGGCCGCCCTTGGAGGTGGCGCGGGCAGTGGACACGGTGAGCATGGCCCGACGGCGCTTCCCCGGCGGCCAGGCCAGTCTCGACGCGCTGTGCCGGCGGTTCGGCATCGACAATGCGGCGCGCACTTTGCACGGCGCGCTGCTCGATTGCGAGTTGCTCGCCGAGGTCTATCTGGAGCTGCGCGGCGGCCGGCAGCCCGGTCTGGATCTGGATCCCACGAAACGCGTCGCCGAGGCAGCCGGCGCGGTACCAACCGCGCGCCCGCCCCGGCCGGCGCGGCCCCATGCACCGAGCGCCGAGGAAAGCGCCGCGCACGAAGCCATGCTCGCGCGCCTGAAATCACCCATCTGGCGGAGCTAGGCTTGCGCCGCAGCTAGGCTTGCGCCACGGCGGTCTGCTGGTTGTTTTTCTTGTGCCGGGCGTAGAATTGCTCGAAATCGATGGGGTTGATGACCAGCGGCGGGAAACCGCCGTCGCGCGTGATCGTCGCCAGAACGTTGCGGGCGAACGGAAAGAAATAGCGCGGCGCCTCGATCATCAGCAGCGGCTCCATCTCGCTTTCCGGCACCGCGTCGGCGACCTTGACCACCCCGGCGTAGTCCAGCTCGATGAGAAAGGTGGTTTTTTCCTGAACCTTGGCCTGGACCCGCAGGAGCAGCACGATCTCGTAGGTGCGCTCGCTGAGCAGCCGCGGCTGTACGTCGAGGGTAATATTCAGGGCCGGGCCCTGCTCGTTCAGGGCGGAAAAGATCTCCGGCGCGTTGGGGTTCTCGAACGAGAAGTCCTTGATATACTGGGAATGAATGATCAGGGGTCGTTCGAGTGGGATCTCGGCCATGGCTTTGCATCCTGCATCGTGCGGCAGTTTGGCTAACATGGATCGCCCGCTCGAACAACCGCGCCGGGCTAGCGCTCGCCCGTCTCGTCGTCCAGGCGGAAGCGCAGCGTGGCGCCATTCGCCAGCGCTTGGCCGGTGAGGCCGCGAATGAACGCCCAGTGGGAGACGACCACCAGATTCGGCCAATCGGCGCGCGCGGCGGCGGCGGTGCGAAACTGGGTGCAGCGGTGCAGCAATGCCGCTTCGCTCTCCTCAGGCTCCGGCCACCACCGCTCCGGCAGGGCGGCGAAGTCGACATGCGGCCAGCGCGCCGCCAGTTGTGAGCGCGGCGAGCCGATATCGCAGGAAAAGAAAGCCCGCTCGTGCACCAGCGGCTCGACGGTGATGGCCAGGCCCAACCGTTCGGCAATGATCGTCGCGGTATGCAATGTGCGCGAATAGGGGCTGGCAAGCACCGCCCGGACATCCTCCCCGCGCAGCGCCTCCCCCGCCTGCTCCGCCTGGCGAATTCCCTCCTCGGTCAAGCCGGCATCGACGATGCCGGGATCAACGCGGGTGACATTGTAGTGCGCGTTGAAATGGGATTGGCCGTGGCGCACGAGGATCATCGCGGCGGAATCCGATTGGGCGGTGGCGGTCGGTTCGGGGGCTCGGTGTCGCTGACATCCCGGTAGTCGCCGTCGATAATCGGTCCCCGGCCCGAGGGGCTACCGCGGCCGCCCATATCCTGACCATCCACGTAGATATGAGTCTCGACGGATGCGGACAGACGGCGCGCGAGCAGCGTACGCAAATAGGCGCGGACGGCCGGCACAAACAGGATTACGCCGACGGCATCGGTGACAAATCCAGGGGTCAGAAGCAACGCGCCGGCGAGCAGGAGGCAGGCTCCGTCAAACATCTCGCGGGTCGGCAGTTTGCCCGCATCGACCGTGGCCCGTGCCCGCGCCAGGGTCGCCAGACCCTGCGCCCGCAGCTCCCAGGTCCCGATCAGCGCGGTCAGGACAACCAAGCCAAGCGTTGGCCACAGGCCCAGCCAGCCGCCGATTTGTATGAAAACGGCGATTTCCAGTATCGGGACGCCGATAAAGGCGGCGAGTATAAGAATGGGCATGCTTGCTCTTTCCCCAGCAGTTCCCTATGTACTTTGGACAAGAGCACGCGTCTACAAGGCTCGCGTGGCGATTTCGCTTCGGCCATCCAGCGGGTGACGGTCGAATTGGCGGCTGCGTAGAGGCCAGGATCCGGCCCGCGTGCGACAGGCGGAGCGTATGAGCGACGGTTTTCAGTTTCTCGATATCATCTTGTTTGCGGCGGTGGCCGCCTTTTTCGTGTTCCGTTTGCGCGGTGTTCTCGGCAAGCGCATGGGACATGACAAACCGCCGTCGGATCCGTTGCGCAAACGGCCGGCCGAGTCGGACAACGACAAGGTGATATCGTTACCAGATCGAAACAAAGCCGATTCCGAACAGGAATCGGAAGAACCGATCCCAACGGCGGGGGAAGAGCCGGCGGCGGGAACGCCGCTCGAAGCGGGTCTTATGCAGATCAAGCTGGCCGACAAGAGCTTCGATGAAGAGGCGTTTGTCGGTGGCGCCCGGGCCGCTTTCGAGATGATCATCGGGACCTTCGCCAACGGCGATGCCAAGGCGCTTCGGCCGCTGCTCTCCAACGACGTCTATGGCGACTTCGCCGGGGCCATCACCGAGCGGCGCGCCGCCGGGCATACCCTGGAGACCACGCTGGTCGGCATCAACGAGGCCGAGATCGTCGAGGCCGAACTCCAGGCGCGCACCGCATTCGTGACCGTCAAATTCATTTCCGAGCAGATCAACGTGGTGCGGGACAAAAAGGGCGAGGTGGTCGACGGCGATCCGACCGGCGTGACCAAGATCACCGACGTCTGGACCTTCGCGCGAAATACACGCAGCCGCGACCCGAACTGGACCTTGGTCGCGACACGCTCGCCCAGCTAAGCAGCGGGCGGGGCCGCCGCGATGATGGCACTGGGGGGATGTCGGCCGGCTGGTTACGCGCCGGGGTGCCGCGGATGCCTTTCGTGAAATTCGGTCTAGTGGCCGTATTTGCCACCACGGCGCTGTTGTTGGCCGCGTGCGAAAAGAAGCCGCCGGTCGAGTTGCCGGACCAGCTTCTGCTTATCCCCACGACATTTGAGGCCGTTCCCGGGTGGAGCGTGGATACCCTTTCCGAGGTGGTGCCGGCGCTGACCCGCTCGTGCGCGTTGTTGCTTGGTCAGCCGGATACGCGGCCGGTTGGCCCCGGCGGCGGCGGGTTGGCCGGCACGGTCGCTGATTGGCGTCCGGCGTGCGCCGCTGTCGGGTCTTTGCCGGCCGGCGACGATGCGGCGGCACGGGCGGCGCTGGAGTCCTGGTTCGCGCCGTTCAAGGCCACCAATGGCGGACGCGACAGCGGCCTGTTCACCGGCTACTACGAGGCCGAGCTGCGCGGCGCCCTGGCGCCGGATGGGACGTACCGGGCGCCCGTCTATGGCAAGCCGCCGGGGTTGGTGAGCGCCCGGTTGTCCGCCTTCCGCGCCGATCTGTCCGGGCAAATCTTCGGCCGCGTCGACGGCGATAGCCTGGTGCCGTATTTCACGCGCGAAGAAATCGATGGCGGCGCCATCGACGACCAGAATCTCGAACTGTTGTGGGCCGACGATCCGGTGGATGTGTTTTTCCTGCATGTGCAGGGATCGGGTCAGGTGACATTGCCCGACGGCTCCGTGCGGCGGATCGGTTTTGCCGCCTCGAACGGGCATACATTCTACCCCATCGGCCGCGCCCTTCTGGACGAGGGCAAGGTCTCGCGCGACAACGCATCGATGCAGGCCATGCGCGCCTGGTTGCGGGCGCATCCGCAAGAGGCCGGCGAGATCATGCGGCGCAATGCCCGCTATATCTTCTTCCGCTGGATCGACGGCGATGGGCCGATCGGGTCCCAGGGCGTGGCCCTGACGCCGGGGCGCAGCCTGGCGGTCGATCCGGCATTCCTGCCCCTGGGCGTGCCCGTCTTTCTGGATACGACGTGGCCGGGCAGCGAGCGGCCGTTGCGCCGCCTGCTGGTGGCGCAGGATACGGGCAGCGCCATCAAGGGGCCGTTGCGCGGCGACTTCTTCTGGGGCGCCGGCGAAGAGGCCCTGGCCGAGGCCGGGCGCATGAAGCAAAAGGGCATGGTTTACATCCTGCTGCCCAAACCCGTGGCCGAGCGGCGCAAGATCACCAGTTGACGGGCTAGACCAATTTCCAGGCAGAGGATTTCCCAGCCTTGTTTGGAACACGTGCAATCAGTCCTCTGTCGCGTAGCCTGTAAAAGACTTCCTTCATCTGGTTCTCAGATTTGATGCCTGTAAGTTCGCGGGCATTGCTATTGGTAATCTCATGGTGTCTATTTAGATAAGTCATAACCGCATCCTCTGGAGAGGCAAGCGGTGTGTGTCCTATGGTAACAACAACACTATTGTTTTTTACTGTAATTACGGGAGGTCGAAGTCTCCATTCTTTCATTTTTTGGAACGCTGTATTCAAACCCTCGCCCAAATCTTTGTTTGGCGGGTCTTTATATCTATGCAAATTCTTTA
>JAJFGI010000268.1 GCA_021776215.1 Kiloniellaceae bacterium
AGGCGTATGGCGATGGCCAGAATCATCGTCTGCACCGGGCCGAGGCGGGCCAGCAGCCGCGGCGCGAAGGGGGCGACGAGAAAGACCGCCACCGCCTCGCTGGCGACGCTCAGGCCGATCAGGGTGCTGCTGGTGCCCTGGCGCTGCAAAATCAGGCTGAGCAGGGGCAGGATGAAGCTGTAGCCGAGAGTCGCGCCGGTCATGGTGATCATGACGGCGATCAAATTGCGTCGGTAGGGATTCAACAGCCGGCTGGCGGCCATTGCCGTTCTCCGTGCACCAGGTCTGACCAAAAAGGGCCCGCGATCGCGGGCGGCGCAAGTCTAGCCGAGAGTGTCGGGCGGTGGGAGCGGAATCGCTCTAGGCGTGCGCCTTTGCCCGCGGGCGGCCGTGCGCCCGTCCGGGCTCGGGCTCGTCGAACAGGTCGGCGAGCTGTTCCATCACCGTGCCGCCAAGCTGTTCCGCATCGACGAGGGTCACGGCGCGGCGGTAGTAGCGGGTGACGTCGTGGCCGATGCCGATCGCCACCAGTTCGACCGGCGAGCGGGTCTCGATATAGCCGATCACCTCGCGCAGGTGGCGCTCCAGATAGTTGCCCGGATTGACCGACAGGGTCGAATCGTCGACCGGCGCGCCGTCGGAGATGACCATCAGAATGCGCCGCTGCTCGGGCCGGCCGATCAGGCGGCTGTACGCCCAGAGCAGGGCCTCGCCGTCGATGTTCTCCTTGAGGATGCCCTCGCGCAGCATCAGGCCCAGGGCCTTGCGCGTGCGCCGCCATGGCGCGTCGGCGGACTTGTAGATGATATGGCGCAGATCGTTGAGGCGGCCCGGATTTCCCGGCTTGCCGGCGGCGATCCAGCGCTCGCGCGCCTGGCCGCCTTTCCACATGCGGGTGGTGAAGCCGAGGATCTCGACCTTGACGCCGCAGCGTTCCAGGGTGCGGGCCAGGATATCGGCGCTGAGCGCCGCGACCGTGATCGGCCGGCCGCGCATGGAGCCGGAGTTGTCGATCAGCAGGCTGACCACGGTGTCGCGGAACTGCATCTCGCGCTCGCGCTTGAAGCTCAGGGAATGGGTCGGGTTGGCGACGATACGCGCCAGGCGGGCCGTATCGAGAATGCCTTCCTCCAGGTTGAAATCCCAGTCGCGGGTCTGCTTGGCCAACAGGCGGCGTTGCAGGCGGTTGGCTAGGCGGGCGGTGACGCCCTGCAGGTTGGTCAACTGCTGGTCGAGCATCTGACGCAGGCGATCGAGCTCGTCGGCATCGCACAGCTCCGCGGCTTCGACGGTCTCGTCGAAATCCTGGGTGAAGGCGTGGTAGGCGTCCTCGTCGCGGGCGTTGCGCCGGTCGGCAAACGGCGGGCGGCCGGGACGGCCCGGCTCGTCATCGGCGGCGCCGTGCATCATCTCGCCGTCGGCGTCGGACTCGTGCTCTTCGCTGCCTTCGGCCTCGCTGGCCTCGCCGTGTTCGCCGTCCAGGCTGGCCTCGGCGTCTTCGGCGTCCTGTTCGCCGGATTCGCCCCGTGCCTGGGTGTTGTTTTCCTCGGCGTTGTCGCCGTTGCTCTGCTCCTCGTCCTCGCTGCCTTCGTCCGCCTCCGGGCCGAGATCGACGTCGAGATGCTTGAGCAGGCGGCGGACCGTTTCGCCGAAGGCGCCCTGGTCCGTGGCCTGCTCGCGCAGGGACGCCAGGTCCTTCAGAACTTGCGCATCCAGGCTCGGCCGCCACAGGTCGAGCATGGTGCGGGCCGCGGGCGGCGGCGGCATGCCGGTCATCGCCTCGCGGGCCATGACCTTGATGACCTCGGCCAGCGGCACCTCATCCTGGCTGACGGCGCGGGTATAGCCGTGGCTGCGGCAGTGCTCCTCCAGGACAGCGTCCAGATTGCCGGCCACTCCGGCCATGCGCCGGATCCCTAAGGACTCGCACCGGGTCTGCTCGATACCGTCGTAGATGGCGCGCGCCAGATCGGCGCCCGGCCGGCGGCGCCGGTGCAGGGCGCCGTCGTGATAGCGCAGGCGCAAGGCCACCGCATCCGCCTCGCCGCGGACCACGGCCGCATCCGCCGCCGGCAGGTCGCGCGCCGGGAGCGGCAGGCGCACCTCGGATCCGACCAGACCCTGGCCGGTGGGCGAGAAGCTGGCGGTAATGTCGTCACGCTCGGCAATGGCGCGAATGGCGGCACCCGTGGCGCGCTTGAATTCCTCGATGGGCGAATCGCCGTCCTGCATCCGTGTGGCCAATGCGGTTGATCGGATCGAATTTCTGCCCAAAGATATAGGGGGTCGGTGAAGGAAACGCAAAACCCCCGAGAGAGGGGTAATTTGCGACCCTGATGGGGAGGAGCTGGAGATGAGACGAGGCCAGCGTGTCGGCTGCTCGTTGATTCTAGGGAGCGGAATTGCGCCAGGGGCCAGGCCCGGCGCCGTGTCGACGGCATGACGTCGATTCTCAAACACGCCCTACAGGTGTTTCTGCTGACGCTAATCATCTGGTCGCTTGATCCCTTTTCATCGGCGACGAATTCGGCCCGTCTGTCGGAAGCCCTCTTCTATTGGGCCGTCGCGCCCAAATACCCAAAACCGTCGAAGGATGTGCAGGCCAAAGGTGTGTTCAACGACGACACCCAGATGGCCGTCATCGTCCTCAATGACGAGGCTCTGGCGGCGGAGAATGTCACCTGGCCACCGCCGTTTCGGATTCACGAAAAGATCCTGAGAAAGATATTCGACGAGTCTGCGCCGCGTGCCCTCTTCATCGACTTCGGCTTCTTCGACCAGCGCGATTCGACGGAAGTTCAGGCCCTGGCAAAGCTGCTTGGTGCCAGGTCGGTCCCCAAGGCCAATTTTGAGACATGCTTGAATATTGTGGAGAACGGCCGAGAGGAAGCGCCGTGCCAATGGGGGGAGTCGGAGGAGGAACGGGTACCGATATTCCTGACCGGGCTCGGCGAGCTGCGCCGCGGGGACCTGGACGTCCTCCAGGAGTTGCAGGATGCGGTGAGCGGTCTGGTATCGACGCGTTATATCGGTGACGATATTGCGACGTATAACGAGTACGAGCTCTTCGATTGCAAGGCGAATTTACCCTCGGCTGCCTTGGCGCTCTATCTCGCCGGTGGCGAAAAACGACTTTCCGACGGCATCCGCGCCAAGGCGCGTTGTGTCGGGAAGAAACTCGAGGACCAAGACAGGCGCGAGTTTGAACCGAAGCTTTCGGTCTTTTGGGCGGATTGGGGGGCTGAGGGGAAGAAAAGGGGGGTCTATTCCTGCCAAAAGCTTCCTGAGCAAGCGTGGACCCGCGTTTGGTCGATCGTGCGGGATTGGTTGGACGGAATTTGGTACTCCACCCTGACCGTCCTGCCGGTCCGGAGTCCCGTGGAGGCATCCCAGCCGACCGCGAAGCGTCAAACCTGTCCACCGGCCCGGGCGGCGGCGGCGCATCACTTTCTCGCGGACCAGTCGGGGCGGATGACGGCCTTTCTGAACGACCGCTACGTCTTCTATGGCGGCAATTTCCTGATGGCCGACGATTTGATCCGCCCGCCCACGCACGAGCCGATCCCCGGCGTATTCCTGCATGCGATGGTGCTCGACAATCTCCTGCGTGGGGAACACAAGTTCGCGAAATCCATTTGGAAATCACTGGTGCTTACGTTCTTGGCCATGGGTGTGGCAGCACTTTGCTCCGCCTTGTCTTGGGCGTCGTTCGAGGCCTGCAAACCCGCCTCCGCCAGGCGGGGAATGCGGGCGGCACCAAAGTTTCGGCTCTCTAGCAACAGAGCGGCCACCACCCCGTCGACGATGCAAGGAAGGCTGTCGTACGCGTGGGAGATTTGCGGCTGTCGAGTGACTCAGTTCGGCAGATCGTGCTGGGACGGGCGGCGTTGGTGCCGGTCAATTGCCAGCATCGCCGTCGGTTTCGTGGTTTGCTCCCTGGTCATCGTTCTAATTACTTATGGAGCCTTCTCGTACGCCGGTCTCGCGCCAATCAACTTCGTCGGGATTTTATCCTTGATCGGGTTGGACGCCGGCGTGCGCGGAATGAAGGAGGCTCTAGATCGCCTATTCTGAGTTTTTGCGCCTCATGCGCGCAAATAATTAGCCTTTCGTTTGCAGACAATGACGGGAAATGTTACAGTAATCATAATGAAGAATAGGGGAATTAGTAGGTAGAGCGGACGCCCTTTGCCGAGGGAGGACTGGCGAATGCGAACGTGGTTCCTGCGGGCGGGGATGGCTGGACTCCTGCTGGGCTTGGTCTCGTTCGGAATGCCCACGTGGGCTATTGAGGATCCTGCTAAACCGACTAAAGTGTTGGAAATCAAAGGTAAGAAACTGGCGCTGTACAGCCAGGCCGACGCAACGGACAAAAAAATGATCGCCCGGAAGGACTTGAGCCTTCCGCTTGCCATTAAGGAGATCTCACCGAAAGGCCGATTCCTGGTCGAGATCGACGGCACCGACTATTGGATTCTCAAGGCCCAGGCGATCACCGACGAGGTCGTGACGGGGCCGCCCGTTTCCTGCCAATCGCTGACAAAGAGCTTTGCCTCATCGCGCATGTTCGGGGATTGCAAATGACCCGTGGCGCCGCGCGATCCGCGAACGGATGCCTCGCGGCGGCCGCGGCAATGGTGGGCGTCATGGCCTTGGCGCTCCCGGCCCATGCCGGCATTCTCGATTCGATTAATCCATTCGCCGACACCAAGGACGAGTTCGAAGGCAAGTTCGTCGAAACTCTCGATCCGGGCCCCTGGAGACCGCCCGCGGAGCGATTCAATATTCCCGAGGGCGGCGGTGGCGCACCGGTGAATAGCCTGCGCGGCGAGGATGGTTATGAATCTTCCGAAGATGACGGCGAGGCCGCCAAGCCGAGCGACGCGCCGGAGCCGCTGCGCGTGCCCGACGGGTTGACCGCCCTGCGCATGGCTGAGGACAGCGTCGCCCATGTGCCGGAGCTGGCGGGGTATATTAACCGGATCGGTGCGCGGGTGCTGAGCGGTGCGCCGATTACCGGCGCCCCGGTCACGTTCTATGTGACCGCCAACGAGGACTTCGGCGCCGCCAAGGCCTTTCCCGATGGGGCCGTGGGCATTCCGGTCGGCCTGCTGCGTGCGGTGGACAGCGAGGACGAGCTGGCATTCGTCCTCGGTCACGAGGCCGCGCATGTCCTCCTCGGCCACCATGACTTGGATTGGATCAAATCCTTCAACGGTCGGCTGGTCTCGGCCGCCGAGATCGCGCTGGCCCTGGGGGTGACGGCCGGCGAGAAACTGGGCCGGACGGACCTGACCCAAGAGGCCGATAAAGTCGCCTTCCTCGCCCAGGCCTTCTGGTTCGTGTCCGACAAGGGGCTGTTCCCGTCGTTCACCCGCGAGCAGGAGGACGAGGCCGATCTTCTCGGCCTCGATCTGATGGTTCGCGCTGGATACAACCCGGACGGGGCGTTTAGCGCCCTCAATCAACTCGAAGCCTGGGAAAAGGCGGTGGCCGACCGGCCCAGTCCGCAGGCGCAGAAGCGCGCGGCCCTGGAGCGCGAAGCCAGCGACTCCATTCAGAAGGGCGACGTCGCGGGGGCCGTGGGCGGCCTGTTCGAGAGCCTGGCCCTGGCGGGTAAAGACCTGGTCGACGAGGTGTCGGTCACGCACCGGTCGGCTACGGAGCGATACGAATCCCTGCTCGACTATTTCCTGCGGGAATACGGCGAACTGGACCTCAACGATCTGCGCTACGCGCCGCTCAGGGTGGCGCGGGAGCGGCCGGAAGCGGTCGCCCTTTTCAGTAGCTACGAGAACGCGCGCGCCGCCATACAGGAGGCCGAGGCGGGCAAGGTACGGGAGGCGGAGAATTTCGCGAAGAAAGCCGTTGCCGGTGCGTTTTCCAACGATGCCCTGGCTCGCTATGCCTTTGCCGCGACACGAATGAGGCAGGGGCGCGCGGACAAGGCGATACAGAATCTGGAAATCGCGATCACCAGCCCGCGGGCGTCGCTGATCGTCTACCAGAAGTTGGCCGAGTTGCAGTGGGGCGCGGGGAAAAGGCAGGCGTCCGTCCGGTTGTTGGAATCGGCGCTCGCCGACTTCGAGGAGCCGCCGGAGCTGTATGCGGACGTCATCTACCGCTATCACGCCCTGGGCCGACAGAAGAGGGCGGATGAATTGGCCCTCAAATGCAAGCTGCGCAACCGCGCCGCCGGTGACCTCTGTCTCAAGGCCGCAAAGGGCGAGATGCCGAGGGTCGGCGGTTAGGCCGACCCCGACTGCGTCCTGGGCGCCCGCCTCAGACCAACGTGGCCTTGACGGTGCTTTCCGGGAGTTCGGTGCCGAAGCAGCGCTGGTAGTATTCGGCGACCACCGGGCGCTCCAGCTCGTCGCACTTGTTCAGGAAGGTGACGCGGAAGGCGAAGCCGACGTCGTCGAAGATCCGCGCGTTCTCGGCCCAGGTGATGACCGTGCGCGGGCTCATGACCGTGGAGATATCGCCATTGACAAAACCGCTGCGGGTCAGATCCGCGAGCGCCACCATGGCGGCCAGGCGATCGCGCCCTTCCTTGCTGTCGTAGTCGGGGCATTTGGCGAGGACGATCTTCTCCTCCTCCTCGTGCGGCAGGTAGTTGAGGGTGGCGACGATGCTCCAGCGATCCAACTGTCCCTGGTTCAACTGCTGCGTGCCGTGATAGAGGCCGGTGGTGTCGCCCAGGCCGACGGTGTTGGTGGTGGCGAACAGGCGGAAGGCCGGATGCGGCCGGACCACCCGGTTCTGATCGAGCAGGGTCAGCCTGCCCTCGACCTCGAGAACGCGCTGGATGACGAACATCACGTCCGGCCGGCCGGCGTCGTATTCGTCGAAGACCAGGGCGACCGGGTGCTGCAGCGACCAGGGCAGCAAACCCTCGCGGAATTCGGTGATCTGCTTGCCGTCCCTGAGCACGATGGCGTCCTTGCCCACCAGGTCGATACGGCTGATGTGGCTGTCCAGGTTGATGCGCAGGCATGGCCAGTTGAGCCGCGCCGAGACCTGCTCGATGTGGGTCGACTTGCCGGTGCCGTGATAGCCCTGGATCATCACCCGGCGGTTATAGGCGAAGCCGGCGAGTATGCTGAGCGTGGTGTCGCGGTCGAAGCGGTAGACCTCGTCCAGGGTGGGCACGTATTCGTTGGGTTGGCTGAAGGCGGGGACTTGCATGTCGCAGTCGATGCCGAAGGTCTGGCGCACCGACACCGTGATGTCGGGCCCGTCCATCGCAAAGTCGTCGCCGTTGACGTGAGGTGTAGACATTAAACCAGTTCCGTCCTGGTAAGAGATGGTGTTTCCGGGCGTGTGATCGGCGAGATGACGGTCTAGCCGATCTGGCCGCTCAAGCAAAGCTCATCTTGAGGGCGGCGTACGCCTGATTGATGGTCTTCAGTCGTTCTTCCGCTTCCGGATCGCCGCCGTTGGTATCCGGATGCAGCTTCTTGACCAGATCCTTGTACCGGGCCTTGACGTCCTGGAAGGTCACCGGTTCCTTGAGGTCGAACGCGGCCAAGGCCTTTTCCTCCTCGGTGCGCGGTTTTTCGGGCTTAGCGGCGCTCGCGCTTTGCTTTTCCCAAAAGGTGTCGAAGCCGTCGTGGACCCGGTGTCCGCCGCTAAAATCCGCGCGCTCGCCGAAGTGTCCGAGCGGCCAGCTTGGCCGTTGCCAGACCGTATCGGAGCGGCGCTGGTACTCGATCTCGGCCTCGCTCATGCCGGCGAAAAAGTCCCACGCCCGATTATAGGCGCGCACATGCTCCAGACAGAACCAGATGTAGTCATTCAAGCGGTCGCGCGCAACCGGGGCGCGGTACGCCCCTTCCTCGGTGCAGCCCGCATAGTCGCACCCCCGCGGCGCCGGCCGCGGCTGGGCAAAGGGCTTGTTGATGGCGTCAGGAGTTGGGCGTCGCATGGGGTGAAGTATGAATACCGTCGTTTCGCAAAACAAGTCGGCGCGCGCGGGAATCTCCGGCCCGGCCGAGCCGGCGCGGCCATAATTGTCCTGCCTGAGCGGTTATCGGATCCCTAACGGCCGGTCTAGGCGTTGTCGTGCTTGCCGCCGCCCAGGCAGGGCGGCGAGTCGAGGACCTGGCCGCCTTGTACGGCCCACTCGTCAGAGGTCAGGGTGCGCAGCGACAGGGCATGGATGCGGGCCGACAGCTCGTCGCGCAGGATATCGTTAACCGTTTGGTGGCGGCGCACCCGCGGCATGCCGGCGAAGCGCTCCGAGACCACCACCACCTTGAAGTGGGACTCCGATCCCGGCGGCACGCTGTGCATGTGGCTTTCGTTGATGACCTGGAGGTGGCTGGGCGCCAGCGACGTCTGCAGCTTTGCCTCGATATCTCCTTGCACGCTCATGACGTTTCGGTCCCTTGATGTTTAATTTTCGGCCGGCGGTCCGCCGGTATCGTCTCACCCCTGTAATGTAGGCTTCCGCCAGGCAAAGGTGAATGGCCTTGCTGGGCGGGGCCCAGGGAAGAATACACGGATAGGTAGTAAAATATAGATATAAGGAACTTTAGGTTGCGTAACAGAATCGGCATGACTACCATGGCGCGTATGCTGATGTTTGAAATTCTCGTGAAAGACGAGGTTTGCGATGATACTCAGCAATCCGTCCAAGGATGACAGACGCGATCGGGAACAGAGCGACGAGCAGGCCCAACGCGGCACCAGCACCCTGGTCAACCGGAACGTCTTTGTCGGGGACCGGCGCACCAGCCTGCGGCTGGAGCCGGCCATGTGGGACGCCCTGGCGGAAATCTGCCGGCGCGAGGATATCACGTTGCACCAGCTCAGTGCCCTGATCGACGAGCGCCGCCGGGCCTCCAGCCTGACCGCGGCGATCCGCGTCTTCATTGTAAATTATTTCCGTTCCGCCGCGACCGAGGAAGGACACGCCAGCACGGGCCACGGCGCGCTCTACGGGGCTCGTATGCGGGCCCGAGACACGGCGGCCGTGCGCCGGGTCGCGCGGGCGCAGGCCGCGCCGCGCCCTTAGCGCCGGCGCCGGCAGGCCTCAGCTCTTGGGGCCGGTGTAGAATTCCGGCCATCGCTGCCGCACCACCTCGCCGTCGCTGCGGAAGGCATGGCAGGTATCGATCAAAGGCGGTTTGCCCAGGCGGGTGTCCTTCTCGTGTTTGTCCTTCAGGGCCGGATAGAGGGTTTGGAAGGCCACCGTGGCCATGGCGCCCAGGGCCTCGACCAGGTGGGTGCAGCCTTCGATCCCGCCCAGGCGCTGGCGCACGGTGCGACGCCAGCCGGCGCCCATGCGCGCACCCACCATTTTCCGGAAATTGGGAGCGATTTGCGGGCAGGTCGCGAACGGACTGCCATCGGTCACCGCCTCGATGCCATGGACGACGAATTCATCGTCCACGGTCACCCGCAGCCACATGTCGTGCAGCGGCTCCCCGGCCTTGATCTCGCCCCGGTAAGCGTTCGGAAAACCGTAGGTTTTGACATCGGTCAGGTGCGCCTCGATATCCCAAAGCCCATCGTCCCGGCGAAAGCCGCGAAACTCAAGCTGCCGTGTATGCAAATGCTCGCGTTCGACCGGTGCGGAAAGGGGCATGGCGACCTGCGGGGGTGTTGCGGGGATGTCGGTCGGCACTATAGATGCGGCGCGCGCGCGGTCAACGGGGCAGGGCGCTCAAGGCTGCGTGGCGCCACCCTCGGCCGCCCGATCCCCCTTAGTGCCCGGTCGCGGCCGCGCATAAGCCGGCTTGTCCTGAACATCGCGATGTGGCCTGATTTAGGCTGAAGATCGGTGCATCGATGAGGTCAGCATCCCGTGGCGGCCTTCGTTCAGCAGCATCAAGCCGTGCTCGCGCTGGTCATCGTGGCGGCCACGTTCGTGGCATTCCTGCTCGAGCGTTTTCCGCCGGCCGTGGTCGCCGTCGCCGGGGCGGCCGCGTTCCTGGCGCTTGGATATATCGACACCAGGGATGTGCTGGCGGTCTTTTCCAACAGCGCTCCCGTGACCATCGCCGCCCTGTTCATCCTGTCGGGGGCACTGGTCAGGACCGGGGCGCTGGAAGCGGCGGCGGCATGGGCGGCGGAGCGGGCGGTCGGCCGACCCACGAGCACCATTTTCCTGTTCGCTTTTGGTATTATGTTCGTTTCCGCGTTCGTCAACAACACGCCGGTCGTCGTGGTGCTCATGCCGATCGTGATCCGCTTGGCAAAGACGATCGGGACGACGGCGACGCGCCTGCTTATTCCGCTGTCTTATTTGGCAATCCTGGGCGGGACCTGCACGCTGATCGGAACCTCGACAAACCTGCTGGTGGATGGCGTTGCCCGGCGCTATGGCCTGCCGGCCTTCTCGATCTTCGAGATTACGCCCGTCGGCATCGTCGCCGCGGCTGTGGGCACGGTGACGATGGCGCTGCTCGCCCCGCTTCTTCTGCCGGCCCGCGTGAGAGCGGCCGACCTTGTCGACGACAAGGACAAAGTTCGTTTCCTGACCGAGATCACCGTTGCGACCAACGCGCCGTTCGTTGGCAAGGCGCTCGGCACGACGAAACGGCTCCAACGCTCTGGCACGAGGATTCTCGCGCTGCGTCGCGGCCGCCAGCATTTGCGCGACAATCTTGCCGCCGAAATCCTGCAACCCGGGGACCGGATCGTGATCATGGCGACGATCGCGGAGGTATTGACCCTGCATGCGGACCCGGCCTTTGAGATCGTCGGTACCCGCGCCGTCGGCGGCGCCGACAATCAAATAACCGTCGAAGCCGTCTTGGCGCCCAGTCAGGGCGTCCAAGCGCATACGCTGCGCGAAATGCGGCTGGACCGGTTCGGGGTCCGCCTCTTGGGGGTGAGCCGCCATCGACATATTCCGGGGCCCGATCTGGAGTCGGTCCGCTTGCGCCCTGCAGACCGCTTGCTGTTGGAGGGGTCGCCGGAGGGGCTGGCGACCGCCGCCGAGGCCGTCGACCTCATCGATATCACGGCGCCGCGCTCGCGCAGCTTCCGGCGGCGCAAGGCACCCATTGCCATTGCGGCGCTGGCGGCGGTCGTGTTTCTCGCCGCCCTCAATGTCATGCCCATCGAGGGACTGGCAATTCTCGCAATCGCGGCGATCCTGCTCTTTCGCTGCATCGACGCGGACGAAGCGTGGCAGTCCATGGACGCCGGGATCTTGATCCTCATATTCGCGATGCTGGCAATCGGTACCGGCCTTGAAAAGACCGGCGCCATTCGCCTGCTGGTCGAGAATGCAAAGCCTTTTCTGGCCATGAGTTCGCCGGTCGTCGTGCTATTTGCCGTCTACTTTATTACGGCGCTTCTGACGGAACTCGTCACCAACAACGCCGTCGCGGTCATTATGACGCCCGTCGCGATCGGCGTGGCCGAAAGTTTCGGGATCGACGCGCGGCCGCTGCTGATCGCCGTCATGTTCGGGGCCAGCGCCAGCTTTGCCACACCGATCGGATATCAGACCAACACCATGGTCTATGCGGTCGGAAATTATCGGTTTGCGGATTTTCTGCGGATCGGGGTGCCGATGAACCTGGTCGTCGGCCTGGCAACATGCGCAGCCATTGCCCTGATGATGCCGCTCTCCCGGCCTTGATCGTCTTCTGATCGTCCCTTGGCCCGACGGCGCCGATCGCCATGCCTGCCAATACGGGCGAATTCATGTATCCTCTCTCCGCGCCATGCCCATGTCCGAGATGATACTTTCCGATCCCCATCGAGCTGCCGCCAGATCGATCCTGGCGGAGGTCTTCGGTTTTGGCGAATTGCGCGAGGGGCAGGCCGAGGCGATGGAGGCGGTGCTGGGCGGGCGCAACGTCCTGGCGGTGATGCCGACGGGGGCGGGCAAGTCGCTGTGCTATCAGTTGCCGGCGCTGGTCTTGGGCGGGCTGTCGATCGTCGTCTCGCCGCTGGTGGCGTTGATGCGCGATCAGGTGGCGGCATTGCGCCTGAACGGCATCGCCGCGGCGACCATCAATTCTGATTTGAGCCGGGCCGACAACGTGGCCACCTGGCGGGCGGTGCGGGCGGGCGAGGTGCGGCTGCTCTATCTGTCGCCGGAACGGCTGATGACCGGGGCGATGCTCGAGGCGCTGGGCAAGGTCGAGGTGCGGCTGATCGCCATCGACGAGGCGCATTGCATCTCGCAATGGGGGCCGGCGTTCCGGCCGGAGTACGCGGCGCTGGCGGCATTGCGCGGGCATTTTCCCGGTGTGCCGATCATGGGCCTCACGGCCACCGCCGATCCGGCAACCCGGGACGACATCGTGGCGAAGATCTTCGCCGGCGATGCGCGCTGCGTGGTCACCGGCTTCGACCGGCCGAACTTATCGCTGGCGGTGGCGCTGAAGAGCAACTGGAAGAAGCAGGTCGTGGACTTCGTCGCGGCGCGCGCCGGCGCCTGCGGCATTGTCTACTGCCTGTCGCGGCGCAAGACCGAGGAGGTGGCGGCCCTGTTGCGGGCCAAGGGGCATACGGCGCTGCCCTTTCACGCCGGCATGGACGCGGCCGATAAGGTGCAGGCGCAGAACCGCTTCATGACCGAGCCGGGTGTGGTGATGGTGGCGACCATCGCCTTCGGCATGGGCATCGACAAGCCGGATATCCGCTATGTCCTGCACACCGACCTGCCGGGCAGCCCGGAGGCCTACTACCAGGAGATCGGCCGCGCCGGGCGCGACGGCAAGCCCGCCGAGACGATGATGCTCTATGGCCTGGACGACATCCGCATGCGCCGCGTCTTCATCGAGCAGGAGGAAAGCACCCCCGAGCGCAAGCGGCGCGAGCACAAGCGCCTGGATGCGCTGATCGCCTATTGCGAGGCGCCGTCGTGCCGGCGGCGCATGCTGTTGCACTATTTCGGCGAGGAGACCGCGGCGTGCGGAAATTGCGACGCCTGCCTCGACCCGGTGGAGACGGTGGACGGCACCACCGAGGCGCAGATGGTGCTCTCGGCGATCCATCGCACCGGGCAGATGTTCGGCGCCGCTCACATCATCGGCGTGCTGCGCGGTTCAGAGAGCGAGAAAATCACCCGCTTCGGCCACCAGGCCCTGCCCACCTTCGGGGTCGGCGCCGACCGGCCGCAGCGGGAATGGCAGGGTATTATCCGCCAGATGGTCGCCACCGGCCTGCTGGAGATCGACATCGCCGGGTATGGGGGCCTGCGCCCGACCCCGGCCGGCTCGGCCCTGATGCGCGGTGACGGCACGTTTCGTTACCGCCCCGACCGCATCCGCAAGGACCCGGTTGCCAAGCGGACAACGGCGGCCGCCACGCAGGCGGTCGAGGAATTGGACGCCGCCGCGGCGGCTCTACTGAAGAGCCTGAAGGCCTTACGCCTGGAACTTGCCAAGGCCCGCAACGTGCCCGCTTACGTGATTTTCTCCGACCGCTCGCTCATCGACATGGCAGCCAAGCGCCCGCGCACCCCCGACGAATTCGCCGAGGTCTTTGGCGTCGGCGCGGCCAAGCAGGAGAAATTCGCCGAGGCCTTCCTGCAGGTGATCGCCGCGGACGCCGCCGCCGGCTAGTATCGGGGAGGCTTGATACAGCTCGAACGTTCGCGAGCCACCTCCCCCCCACAGCCAACAATACAATACATCTACATTGCCTTGTACATTGCCTTGACAACTGTACGGTTTAACCGTACAGTTGAGGATGCAGATTCGAAGCATTCGTCACAAGGGACTGCAAGGTCTTATCGAAGACAACGATACAAGCCGGATACGCCAGGACCTTGTAAAACGCGTGCGGCGCATCGTCACGGCTTTGATCTTGGCAGAAGGCATGTCGAAGCTTCTTGCGCCGCCGGGCTGGCGTATTCACCAGCTCTCAGGGGACCGTGCGGGAGTGTGGAGCGTTTCAGTTTCCGGCAACTGGCGGATCACCTTCGAAGTGCGCGATGACGAGATATGGGGCTTGAGTTTGGAGGATTACCATTGATGACGGACAAACCTATCAAGGTCGGTATGACGCCTTCGCATCCTGGCGAGTTTGTACGCGAGGAGATATTGGGCCCGTTGGGTCTTTCTGTTTCCAGCGCCGCAGATG
>JAJFGI010000269.1 GCA_021776215.1 Kiloniellaceae bacterium
ATACAGCCCACATTCAGGCACGTGCCGCCGAGGGCGCCGCGCTTTTCGATGCACGCGGTCTTGAGGCCAAGCTGGGCGGCGCGGATGGCACACACATAGCCGCCGGGGCCGCCGCCGATTACGATCACGTCGTAGGCTGAATCGCTCATCACACCCCTCTTAAACACACCGCCGCGACCTTGCCTGATGGCCAACGTGGGAGCAAGGGGTGGCGGCCGCCGCCCGCCGGCGGCTTGGGTCCCGGCCGGTATCGCAACATGCGTGCCAGCATATGGCGGTGTGTGGTAAGAATGCCCGAACTCGGCTGAAAGTAGAGTGTTAGCAGCTATGCACAATGATTCCGAGAAGATCATCGAGGATAAGCGGCTGCTGGCCCTGTACGGCTATTGGGTGAGCAAACGGGGCAACCGGGCCATGCCCGCACGGGCGGATGTCGACCCCGCCGAGATTCCCATGTTGCTGCCGATCATCATTCTGATCGATGTGGTCAAGTCCGGGTCCTACCGCTACCGTCTGGTGGGTACGGAGATTGTGCGCAGTGCCGACCGGGACGTCACCGGCAAGCTGATCGAGGAAGCGCTGTCCGATGGCCCGTATCGGCAATATCTGACGGGTTTGATGAACGAATCGGTTTCGTCTCGCGAACCTCTCTACGCGGAAGGCACGTTCATCTCCGAGGGACAGGTCGAGCGGCAAGTGAGCCGGCTTGTCCTTCCCCTGTCGGCGGACGGAACCGCGGTCGACATGATCCTGGTCGGCCAGACGATCCTGGCCAGCACTAAGGCTGCCGCGAGAATCGTCCGTTCGGACGATCTTCTCTTCGCTGAAAAGCGGCGCCTGCGGTTAGCCTAGCAAGTAGCGTCTTGCCCCGACCCGCTCGGCGGCGGCCGAGGTTCTGTCAAGCCCTTGTAAGTGGGCCCCTCATTCCCAGATAATGGAGCGCTGCCGTGACCTTATCGTCGGCAAAAAAAGCGTGATTTAAGCACGTTAACCACCATCATAACCAACCGATCTCATGCGTTTTTCGCCAGTCCGCAACCGCTTAAAAAAATCCGAGCTTGGCTTCTTCCTGCTCTGGTTGCGACGGCCCACGCGGGTCGGTGCCCTGGTGCCCAGCGGCCGCGCCTTGGCTGCCGCCATGGCCTCCCGCATCGACACGAACGTGCCCGGTGCCGTGGTGGAACTGGGCGGCGGCACCGGCAGCATCACCGAGGCCATTCTGGCAGCCGGCACCACACCGAAAGACCTGGTGGTGGTGGAGCGCGAGGCGAAGCTATGCGCCGTCCTCGCCCAACGTTTTCCGGACGTCCGCATCCTGCACGGTGATGCCCGCAACTTGGATGAATTGCTGGCCGCCGCCGGGATCACCCAGGTCAAGGTGGTGGTTTCGAGCCTGCCGCTTCTGTCCTTGGACAGCGGGGATTGCCGGCGCATTTTGACCAGCGCCTTCGCCGTGCTGCCGAAGGATGGCGAGTTTCTGCAATTCACCTACGGTCCGGCTTCCCCGATTTCCCGGGAGACGCGGCAAAGTTTGGGGATCGCCGGCCGGCGCGCGGATTGGGTCTTGTATAACCTGCCGCCGGCGGCCGTTTGGCGGTACCGACGCGATCCGGCCGAACAGACGGTGTGCGCGCCTGATCCGGCCTACGACTCATCCGGATCGGTAGCGCCGCTCAGGGCGCGCCGCGCCACGCGGCCGACGGTGGCCCCCTGCACGATCACCGAAAACACGACGACGACATAGGTAGCCGTGAGGATCAGCTCTTTCATGGGCCCGTCCGGCAAGGCCAGGGCCAGGGCGATGGAAATGCCGCCGCGCAAGCCACCCCAGACCATCACCGGATAGGTCCCGCGGGTGAAGGGCGACCACCGGCTCAACACCACCATGGGCAGGCCGACGGCAGCGGCGCGCGCGGCCAGGACCAGGGCTATCGCCACCACCCCGGCGACCAGATAGGCCCCCTGCACGGCGATGGCGATCACTTCCAGCCCGATCAGCAGGAACAGCACGGAATTCAGTATTTCGTCGATCAGAGACCAGAATTGCTGCACATGCTCGCGTGTCCGCTCGCTCATGGCCAGGGAGACGCCATGGTTGCCAATCAACAAGCCGGCGACCGCCATGGCCACCGGCCCGCTGATATGCAGGGCCTGCGCCAGGGCATAGCCGCCCATGACCAAGGCTATGGTGATGAGGACCTCCAGGTTGTGCTCGTCGATCCCGCGCATGGCCAGGAAACCGATCCAGCCGAGAGCCAGGCCGAAGGCGGCGCCCCCGACCGCTTCCAGCAGAAACAACTCGACCGCGTGCAAGACCGAAAAGTCGCCGGCGCCGAGCGCCGCGGCGAGCAGGATCGAGAATACCACCACCCCGACGCCGTCGTTGAACAGGCTTTCGCCGGCGACCTTTGCCTCCAGTGAAGCCGGGACCTTGACGGATTTCAGAATGCCGAGCACGGCCACCGGGTCGGTCGGGCTGATCAAGGCGCCGAACACCAAGCACCAGACCAGCGGCACATCGAGATCCAAGAGAAGGGTTAAGCCCTTGAACCCGACTCCAATAATGACCGTAGACAACAGCACGCCGATGGTGGCAAGCGAGAGGATCGTCCATTTGCGCCGGAGGATGAGGGACAGATCCACATGCAACGCGCCGGCAAAGAGCAGAAACGCGAGCATGCCATCCATCAAGGCGGTGCGAAAATCGATGCCCGTGAAGAACGCCCGCACGGTCTGGCCAAGACCGAGGCCGGGCAGCAGCGCATCGACGGCCACCACGGCGATCGAGGCCACCGCCCCCATGATCGTCAGCCCCATGGTATGCGGCAGGCCGATGAGCCGGTAGTTCACATAGCCGAACACAGCCGCAAGGACGACCAGAATGGCGGCGACGTCAATCGGGGTCATCATGGGGCCCTCCGGCGAGACGCCGTCACACGTCGAGCAGCAGGCGTTCCGGGTCCTCGATGAACTCCTTCACGCGAACCAGGAAGGTGACCGCCTCGCGTCCATCGATGACCCGATGATCATAGGAGAGCGCCAGGTACATCATCGGCCGAATACGCACCTCGCCATCGACGGCGACCGGCCGCTCCTGGATCTTGTGCAGCCCGAGGATGCCCGACTGCGGCGGATTGAGGATCGGCGTCGAGTTGAGCGAACCGTAGACGCCGCCGTTGGTGATGGTGAACGTGCCGCCGCTCATCTCGTCGATGGAAAGCTTGCCGTCGCGGGCCTTGCGGCCCAGTGCGCCGATGGTCTTCTCGATTTCGGCGAAGCCCAGCCGGTCGGCATCGCGCACCACCGGGACCACCAGGCCCTGCGGCGTGCCCACGGCGATACCGATATCGTAGTGGTTCTTGTAGACCAGCTCGTCGCCGTCGACCTCGGCGTTCACGGCCGGGATTTCCTTCAGCGCCGCGACCGCCGCCTTGGTGAAGAACGCCATGAAACCGAGCCGGACGCCATGCCGACGCTCGAAACTCTCGCGGTACCGCTGGCGCAGTTCCATGACCGCGCCCAGGTCCGCCTCGTTGAAGGTGGTGAGCATGGCGGCGGTGTTCTGCGCCTCCTTCAGGCGCTCGGCGATGCGCTTGCGCAGGCGCGTCATGCGCACCCGTTCCTCGCGCGGCCCCGCCGCGGCCGCCGGTTGCGGTGCCGCGGGAGCCGTGGGAGCCGTGGGAGCCGCCGGCGCTTTCGCCTCTCCGGCGACGGCCGCCAGCACATCTTCCTTGGTGATCCGGCCGTCCTTGCCGGTGCCCGCGATCTGACCCGCGTCCAAGGCGTTGTCCGCGATCAGCTTACGCACTGCCGGCGACAACGGCATGGCCGCCCCGTCACCGGCAGGTCCCTCTGTTTTTCCCGGGGCCTCTTTTTCCGGGGCCTCCTTTTCTGAGGCCTCCTTTTTTGGAGCCGCTTTTTCCGCTTTCGCCGGCGCTGCCTTGGCGGGTGCCGGTGCCGCGGCCCCCTTGCCCTCGCCGATGCGGCCGAGGATGGCGCCGACCTCGACACTCTCTCCTTCGCCCGCCAGGACCTCGCTCAAAACCCCGGCGGTGGAGGCATTGACCTCGAGGGTGACCTTGTCGGTTTCCAGTTCGACCAGCGCCTCGTCCACCTGCACGGCGTCGCCCGGCTGCTTGAGCCACTGTGCCACCGTCGCCTCGGTGACCGATTCGCCCAAGGTGGGCACAACGATATCCGCCGTCATCCTCGCCTATCCCGTCCTGTCTGTGCCCGGCCCGCTTGGCCGCGCTGCCATGGTACTTTCTAGTTCTTCGCCTGTTTGCCCGCCACTGCCGCTGCCTCCTCGGCCCGGCGCGTGGCGATGCGGCTGAGGTGCGGTTTGCCGACGGTCAGGGCATCGTCGATCAGGCGCGCCTGCTCCGCTTGGTGCCGCTTGGCCGAGCCGGTGGCCGGCGACGCCGCCGAGGCCCGGCCGGCATAGCGCGGCCGCGGATACTTGGCGTCCACCGCGGCGGTGATGTCTTCCATGAAGTCGGCCACGAAGCTCCAGGCGCCCATGTTGCGCGGCTCCTCCTGGCACCAGACAATGTGGCAATGGCGGTAGGGTTCCAGCTCGCCGATCAAGGCGTCCGCCGGAAACGGGTAGATCTGCTCGAGACGCAGGAAGTGCACATCCGTGATGCCGCGCTTTTCGCGCTCTTCCAGAAGATCGTAGTAGACCTTGCCGGAACACAGCACCACCTGCTTGGCGTCCTTTGGATCGCTCGGCAGCTCGTCGCAATGCATGACCCGGTGGAAGCCGGACCCCGGTCCGAAATCGGCCAGCTTGGACACCGCCCGCTTGTGCCGCAGGAGCGATTTCGGTGTCATGACAATCAGCGGTTTGCGGAACTTGCGGTGCAGTTGGCGGCGCAGCACGTGGAAGTAGTTGGCCGGCGTCGTGCAATTGACCACCTGGATGTTGTCCTCGGCGCTGAGCTGCAGGAACCGCTCCAGGCGGGCCGAGGAATGCTCCGGCCCCTGACCTTCGTAGCCATGGGGCAGCAGCATGACCAAGCCCGACATGCGCAGCCATTTGGATTCGCCCGAGGCGATGAACTGATCGATGATGACCTGGGCACCGTTGGCGAAATCGCCGAACTGCGCCTCCCACAGAACCAGGGCCTGCGGCTCGGCCAGGGAGTAGCCGTATTCGAAACCCAGAACCGCCACTTCGCTCAGGGGGCTGTCGACCACTTCGAGCGCCTTCTGCTCGGGCTGGATGTGGTTGAGGGGGAAATAGCGCTCTTCCGTCTCCTGGTCGACGAAGGCGGCGTGGCGTTGGGAAAAGGTGCCGCGCATGGAATCCTGCCCCGACAGGCGCACCGGGTGCCCCTCGATCAACAGGGTGCCAAAGGCCAGCGCCTCGCCGGTGGACCAGTCGAAACCCTCGCCTGTCTCGAACATCTTTTTCTTGGCATCGAGCAGGCGAACGATCTTGCGGTTGACGTTGAAGCCTTCCGGATAACCGCTTAGCGCCGTGCCCACCTCCTTCAGAGTCTTCGTCGGCACATCGGTCTTGCCCCGCCGGGCATCAAAGCCGCTGACCGCATCGAGACCCGACCAGGCCCCTTCCAGCCAGTCCGCCTTGTTCGGCTTGTAGGCATTCGCCGCGGCGAACTCGTCCTCCAGTCGGCCGTGCCACTCGGCGACCAGGCCATCCACCTCGTCCTGGCTAAGAACCCCCTCGGCCAACAGGCGTTTGCCGTAGATTTCGCGGGTCGAGGGATGTTCCTTGATCCGCTGGTACATGAGCGGCTGGGTGAAGGCCGGCTCGTCGCCCTCGTTGTGGCCATGGCGCCGGTAGCAGAACATGTCGACGACGATGTCCTTCTTGAAGGTCTGGCGGAACTCGGTGGCAATGCGGGCCACATGCACCACCGCCTCGGGATCGTCGCCATTGACGTGCAGGATCGGCGCCTGAATCATCTTCGCCACATCCGAGCAATACGGGCCGGAGCGGGAGTTCACCGGGTTGGTGGTAAAGCCGATCTGGTTGTTGACGATGAAATGGATCGTGCCGCCGCTGCGATAGCCTTTGAGCTCGGAAAGATCGAGGGTCTCGGCCACCAGCCCCTGGCCGGCGAATGCCGCGTCGCCATGCATGAGCAGGGCCATGACCTGGGTGCGGTCGCGGTCCTGGCGTTGCACCTGCTTGGCGCGCACCTTGCCGACCACCACCGGGTCCACCGCCTCCAAATGCGATGGATTGGCGGTGAGCGACAGGTGCACCGTGTTACCGTCGAATTCGCGGTCCGATGACGTGCCCAGGTGGTACTTCACATCGCCCGAGCCGCCGACATCCTCGGGTCTGTTGGCGCCACCCTGGAATTCCGAGAAGATGGCGGAAAAGGGCTTGCCCATGAAATTGGCGAGCACGTTCAGCCGGCCGCGATGCGGCATGCCGATGACCACTTCCTGCAGGCCGAGCTGGCCGCCGCGCTTGAGGATCTGTTCCAGCGCCGGGATCATGGATTCGCCGCCGTCCAGGCCGAAGCGCTTGGTGCCGGTGTATTTCTTGTCGAGGAATTGCTCGAACACTTCGGCGGCGGTCAGGCGTTCGAGGATGGCGCGTTTGCCGGCCTGGGTGAAGTCGGTCTGATTATGGATCGACTCGATGCGCTCCTGCACCCAGGCCTTTTGTGCCGGATCCTGGATGTGCATGAACTCGACGCCGATGCGGCCGCAATAGGTGGCCCGCACCGCGGCCAAGATCTCGCGCAAGGTGGCGACTTCCAGGCCGAGCACGTAATTGATGAAGATGGGGCGGTCGAAGTCGGCCTCGGTAAAGCCGTAGGTCGTCGGATCGAGCTCCGGGTGCGGCTCTATGGGCTTCAAGCCCAAGGGGTCGAGATCGGCCTCCAGGTGCCCGCGCACCCGGTAGGCGCGGATCAGCATCAGGGCGCGGATCGAATCGATCGTGGCGGCGCGGATGTCCTCGGCCGTGATGTCGTGGCCCGCGACGACGCCGGCGGCGACGGCGGCGACGGTCGGTGCCTCCTCGGCCACCCAGCCATCACTGTGACCGTTGCCATCGGCAAGGGTCTTCGGCGTCCAACTGGCGCCGTTCAGCTCCTCAATGACGGCACGGGCGTCGTCATTCAGCTCGCGAAAGAAGCCCTGCCAGCTGGCGTCCACGGACCGTGGATCTTCCGTAAAGCGGGCATAGAGATCCGCAATGAACTTCGCGTTGGGGCCGAAAAGGAAGGAGTTCTGTTCGAGAGTTTTGTTCGCCATATTTTGCCATGATCCGGCTGGGACCGACCCGGCCGGACCGCCCATAACGTTAAAGGCCCGATCCTGGCCCCCAATCCCTAGGTTTGCGTAAACCCATTCGCAATTCCGAGGCTTGCGCTCAACCGCCCAGGGCCGCCGTCATTGTCGTTCCCAGGGCCGCCGGCGACTCGGCGACGCGGATTCCGGCGGATTTCAGCGCCTCGATCTTGTCGCCGGCACCGCCCTTGCCGCCCGCGATGATGGCGCCCGCATGGCCCATTCGGCGGCCCGGCGGGGCCGTCACGCCGGCAATAAAGCCGGCCATGGGCTTTTTCGTCTTCGCCGCCTTGTAGAAGGCCGCCGCCTCTTCCTCGGCGGAGCCGCCGATTTCACCGATCATGATGATGCCTTCGGTTTCCGGATCGGCGAGAAATAGCTCCAGGCAATCGACGAAGTTGGTGCCGTTGATGGGATCGCCGCCGATGCCGATACAGGTGGTCTGGCCCAAGCCGGCCGCCGTTGTCTGCGCCACAGCCTCGTACGTAAGCGTTCCGGAGCGGGAAACAATACCGATCCGCCCGCGCTTGTGGATATGACCGGGCATGATGCCGATTTTGCACTCGCCGGGCGTGATGATCCCCGGACAATTGGGCCCGATCAGCCGACTGGCCGATCCCGCCAGCGCCCGCTTGACCTTCAGCATGTCGAGCACCGGGATGCCTTCGGTGATGCACACGACCAGGGCGATGCCGGCATCGATCGCCTCGAGGATGGCATCCCCGGCGAAGGGCGGCGGAACATAGATCACCGAGGCATCGGCGCCGGTCGCCCGCGCCGCCGCGTCGACGGTATTGAAGACCGGCAGGTTCAGATGGGTACTACCACCCTTGCCGGGGGTCACCCCGCCGACCATGCGCGTGCCATAGGCGATCGCCTGTTCGGAATGGAACGTGCCCTGCGAGCCGGTGAAACCCTGGCAGATGACCTTGGTCTCCTTGCCGACGAGAACCGCCATCTATGCCGCCTCCTTGACCGCGCGCACCACTTTGGCCGCGGCATCGCCGAGATCGTCGGCGGAGACGATAGGCAGGCCCGAGTCCGCCAGGATCTTCTTGCCCAATTCCACGTTGGTTCCTTCCAGGCGCACCACCAGGGGCACCCGCAAGGAGACCTCGCGGGCCGCCGCGACCACGCCCTCGGCGATCACGTCGCAGCGCATGATGCCGCCGAAGATGTTGACCAGAATGCCCTCCACGTTGGGGTCCGAGAGGATGATCTTGAAGGCGGTGGTGACCCGCTCCTTCGTGGCCCCGCCGCCCACGTCGAGGAAGTTGGCCGGCGCGCCGCCGTGCAGCTTGATGATGTCCATGGTCGCCATGGCCAGGCCGGCGCCGTTGACCATGCAGCCGATCGAACCGACAAGCTTGATGTAGTTCAGCTCGTGTTTCGCCGCCTCCATCTCCATCGGGTCCTCCTCGGTTTCATCGCGCATCTCGGCGACGTCCGGGTGGCGGTAGAGGGCGTTGTCATCGAAATTCATCTTGGCATCGAGGGCGATCACGTCGCCGGCGCCGGTGACCACCAGCGGATTGATCTCGACGATGCTGGCATCCAGCTCGGTGAAGGCGCGGTACATGGCGGCGATGAACTTGACCGCGGCCCCCACCTGCTTGCCCTCGAGGCCGAGGCCGAAGGCGATCTTGCGGCCGTGGAAGGGCATGATGCCGGTGGCCGGGTCGATGGCCAGCTTGAGGATTTTTTCGGGCGTCTTCGCCGCCACCTCTTCGATCTCCATGCCGCCTTCGGTCGAGGCCATGACGGTAATCCGGCTGGTGGCACGGTCGACCAGCATGCCGAGGTAAAGCTCGCGCTTGATGTCGCAGCCTTCTTCGATATAGAGGCGCTGGACCGTCTTGCCCGCCGGCCCGGTCTGCTTGGTGATCAGCACGTGGCCAAGCATCTGGGCGGCATTCTCCTTCACTTCCTTGATTGTTTTGCTCAGGCGCACGCCGCCGGCGCCCTTGGGATCGTCCTGGAAACGCCCGGCGCCGCGGCCGCCGGCGTGGATCTGGGATTTCACCACCCAGATCTTGCCGCCTAGATCGCGCGCCGCCTTTTCCGCTTCCTTCGCCGTGAAGGCGACGGTGCCGCGCGGCACCGCGACGCCAAATTTCGTCAACAGGCCTTTCGCCTGGTATTCATGAATGTTCATGGAGTATCGCTTGCTGTTGCGATGGGAAATCGGCGGCGCTGCGGCGGGTACTCTAACAGCCGGCCGCGGTGGTGCAACCTACAGTCGATCACGTGCCCGTGCATGGAAACCGGCCGCGATCGAGGCTAAGACGCCTTGCGCGCCTTGCCGCGCCCGCGCCGGCCTTTCGCGGCCGGCGCCGCCGCCTTCTTGCTCAAAGCCTTGCAGGCATCCACCAGGCCGCGCACGGCGGTGACCGATTTGCGCAACATGGCCTTCTCGGAGGCGGAGAGCTGGAGCTCCACGACCCGCTCCACACCGCCGGCACCGAGCACCGCGGGCACGCCGACGAACAGGTCCTTCACGCCGTATTGGCCATTCAGATAGGCGGCGCAGGGCAGCACTCGCTTCTTGTCCTTGAGATAGGACTCGGCCATGGAAATCGCCGAGGCGGCGGGGGCATAGAAAGCCGAACCGGCCTTCAGCAGGCCGACGATCTCGGCACCACCATTGCGGGTGCGGTCAATGATCTCGTCAAGCCGCGCCTTCTTCAGCCAACCCATCTTCACCAGATCCGGCAGCGGAATACCGGCCACCGTGGTGTAGCGCACCATGGGCACCATGGTATCGCCGTGGCCGCCGAGCACGAAGGCGCTCACATCCTCCACCGACACGCCCAACTCCTCGGCGAGGAAATAGCGGAAGCGCGCCGAATCGAGCACCCCGGCCATGCCGACGATCTTGTTGGTGGGGATGCCGCTGGCCTTCTGCAGCACCCAGACCATGGCGTCGAGCGGGTTGGTGATGCAGATGACGAAGGCCTTCGGGCAATACTTCTTGATGCCGGCGCCGACCTCGCCCATGACCCTGGTGTTGATGTCCAGTAGATCGTCCCGGCTCATGCCCGGTTTGCGCGGGATACCGGCGGTGACGATGACCACGTCGGCGCCCTTGATGACGCTGTATTTTCCGGCCCCGGCCAGCTTGGCATCGAAGCCTTCGATGGGCCCCGCCTGGGCAATATCCAGGGCCTTGCCCTGGGGGATGCCGTCGACCACGTCGAAGAGCGCCACATCGCCCAACTCCTTGAGACCGGCCAGAAGGGCTAGGGTGCCGCCGATGTTGCCGGCGCCGACAAGAGCGATCTTGCTGCGAGCCATGGTGCGATCCTCACGGGTTTGGCGAATGGCGAAACGTCTCGTGAAAGCGGGGCCTACCTACTCCGATTTCGAGCCTCGGGCAAGGCCGTGACGCACCGTGCGCCGGGTTTGCGGCTCCTGGATGTAAGCCGGCGTCTGCATTTCGATCAGGCGCGAGGCGGTGCGCTGGAATTCCTCCGCGCCCGGACCCTGCGGATAAAGCCCATCCGGCGCTGCCCGCGCCGAGACGACCAGATTCACCCGGTGCTCGTAGAGGGCGTCGATCAAGGTCATGAAGCGCCGCGCTTCATTGCGCTGTTCCGCCGCCATCACCGGCACATCGCTGAGGATCAGCGTATGAAACCGGCGCGCGATGGCCAGATAGTCGGCGGCCCCCAAGGCCCGGCCGCAGACATCCGCGAAAGCGGCCCGGGCCACCCCGTCCGCAGCCAGGGGCAGGCGCAGCTTGCGGCCTTTCACGGTCAAGGTCACCGGTTCGCCCTTGGCGCCGCCGGTCAAGCGGCTAAACGCCGCGTCCAGCGCCGTCGCGGCGGCGGGACCGAGCGGCATGTGATAGACCGCGAGGGCGCCGTCGCCCTGGCGCCGGTGATCGACGCCGCCCAGCTCGACAATCTCCAGGTGCTCGTGCAGCAGATCGATGAAGGGGAGAAAATTCTCCCGCTGCAGGCCGCCTTCGTAAAGCCGGGCGGGAGCCGTATTCGACGTGGCGACCACCACCACGCCGCACTCGAACAGGGTGGTGAACAGACGGCCGAGTATCATGGCATCGGCGATGTTGACGATCTGGAATTCGTCGAAACACAGGAGCCTGGCTTCCTCCGCCATCGCCGCGGCCAGAAGGGGCAGCGGATCGGCCCGCGTCCCCCGGGTTTCCTGGCGCCAGGCGTGCAGGCGGTCGTGCACCTCCTGCATGAAGGCGTGGAAGTGCACCCGCCGCTTGGCCGCGACCGGCGCCGTGTCGAAGAAGATGTCCATCAGCATGGACTTGCCGGTGCCTACCGGCCCATGGATGTAAAGGCCGCGCGGCACCTCGTGCGGTGCGCCGGCCCGGCCAAGAACGGTTGCCCAGCCGTTGCGCCGCGCCGGCGGACGGGTATCGGCCAATGCCTCATGCAAGGCTTGCAGTTTGTGCGCGGCCTTGTCCTGTGCCGTGCTGGGATCGAGCTTTCCGGCCTGCAACTTGGCGCGAAAGGCGGTCAACGGTCCGTCGTTCATCCGCCTATGTGTACCCTGGGAAGGTTGCGAATGACTTGATCAGGGCGCGCGCACGGCGGCGACGCCCGCCAGGCACGCCTCGGCCTCGGCCACCAAGCGCGTAACGACCTGTTCTGCCGGAACGATCTCGTGAATCAGATCGATGCCCTCGCCGGCGAAAACGACGGCGGTCTCCACATCGCCGGCGGCTGCCGCCTTGGCGTAGCGTTCGCGCTCGGCCGAGGCGACCCGTGCCAACTCCCCCTCGCGGCCGTGCCAGCGGCGGGTGAAATCGTTGCCGATGGCGCGGCCGGTATAGGGCGCCGGCCAATCGTAGCCGCGGGCAATATCGAAGACCGTGGTGCGCAGCGTATCGTCACCGCCGGCGTGCACCAGACGCCGCTTGGCGGCCGGAGACGCCAGGCATTCCTCGGTGGCATAGAAGAGGGTCCCCATGAGAGCGCCGGCCGCTCCGAGCATCAGCGCCGCCGCCAGGCCTCGGCCGTCGGCGATACCGCCGGCGGCGGCCACGGGAATCGGGGCGACCGCATCGACCACCGCCGGCACCAAGGCCAGGGTGCCACGACTGGCGCCGTGACCGCCGGCCTCGCTGCCCTGGGCGACGATCAGATCGGCACCGGCTTGCGCCGCCTCCCGCGCCTGGGCGACGGACTGTACCTGGCAGATCAGCTTGGCCCCGGCGCCCTTGATGGCGGCGGCGAAGGGTGTCGGATCGCCGAAGGAGAGCATCACCGCCACCGGCGAGCGGGCCAGCGCCAGATCCAAGAGACGCGGCTTGCCCGCCAGGCTCCAGGTAATGAAGCCGACGCCGACGCGCGCATCGCCGGCCAGGTCGAACTCGCGCGCAAGCCAGTCCGCGTCGCCGTAGCCGGCGCCGATCAGGCCCAGGCCCCCGGCCCGAGCGACCGCGGCCGCCAGCTTGCCGCCGGTGGCGGCGCCCATGGGCGCCAGGACCACGGGATGCGCGATCCCGAACAGCTCGGTCAGTTTTGTCCGCAATGCCATGACCCGCCCCTATCGTCCGCCGGCGACCCGCAGGACCGCGCCGGTGATATAGCTGGCCGCATCCGAGAGCAGCCAGAGGATCGGCTCGGCCACCTCCTCGGCGCTGGCGGCGCGGCCCAAGGGGACCGTTTTGCCGATGCGCTCCAGCCGCCCGGCATCGCCGCTGGCGGCGTGAATTTCGGTGGCCGTCATGCCGGGTGCGACCGCGTTGACCCGGATGCCCTCCCCCGCCAGCTCGCGGCCGAGGCCGATGGTGAAGCTGTCGACCGCGCCCTTGGCAGCGGCATACCAGACGTATTCGCCCGGGCTGCCCAGGCTCGCGGCGCCGGAGGAGACGTTGACGATGGCCCCGCCCCGGCCGCCGTGCCGCGTGGACATGTGGCGCACGGCGGCGCGGGAGCAGAGCAGCGTGCCCATCACGTTGACATCCAAGACCTGCCGCAAGGTCGCGGTTTCCACCTCGTCAAAGCGCGAGATCAAGCCGGTCAGGCCGGCGTTGTTGACCAGGGCGGTGAGGGCGCCCAACTCGGCCTGGGTCTGCTCGAACATCCGCGCCACGTCGCCCTCGTCGCAGACATCGCCCTGCACGGCGATGGCGCGGCCACCGGCGCTGGTGATGTCGCTCACCAGAGCCTCGGCGGTGCGGCTATTGCTCAGATAGTTGACGCACACCGCATAGCCGCGTTGCGCCGCCAGGCGCGCGGTGGCGGCACCGATGCCCCGGCCACCGCCGGTTACCAGCAAAACTCCACCGTTGCTCATCGGCTCCCCGCCAAACGATCCCGGATGTGTCGTCGCGATGTGGAGATTACGGGCCGGGCACCGGCCTGGCAATGCAGGCCGCCAAACCGCTGGCCTCGAAGAACCGGTCTACCAGGAGCGGACGCGGCCGGAATCCAAGTGAACGAAGCCGGTCTTCGGGTAGTAGCCGACGCCGCCGGCGCGCAGGGACAGGGCGGCACGCTGCAGGGCCTTCAGCTCCACCTTGGGCAAATACATGTCCACCGCCATGCCCCGCATGTGATAGCTGTTCTTGGCGACGGCGCTGTTATTCTTGCGCAGGATCTCGTTGGTTATGGGCGAGCGGTAACCGGAGACAACGTGAAAGGGCCGCCGCACACCGACCTTGCGGCGCAGGCGGTAGAGGGTATCGATCAAGCGCGGATCGAAGGGAATCACATCCTCCGTCCGATAGTCGCGCAGCAACCGGCTAATCTCCACCAGGCTGTCGTTCACGTAGTCGCCGTTGGCCCAGTACACGGTCTTGACCGATTCACCCGTATGCGCGTTGTAGAGCGCTATGGACCGCTCCTTTGTATGCGCCAGCCCGGTCGACGGCCGCGCCAAGACAGCGGTCGCCGCAACTAGTGAAAAAGCCAGGAATTTCCGGCGACTCGCCGCGTCTGTCATCCCGATCTCCGCCCTGTTTGGTCGTCCCCCGACTTGCCGCCGGGGCTGGTTTTCTCGATCATAGACCAAATCCGGGGCGATCGCCTAGTCCACAATACGAGTCTGGCCTTTTGCTTGGCAAGAGGCGCCGATCTGCTTGGCGTGTCCCGCCGTGAACCGCTATCTTGCCCGCAGGTCAATCTGCGGCGGGGCGCCGCGTGGGATACTGGAGGTCCGCATGAACGAAGACATCTTCAACATGGAGGTGCGCAAGTTTCTCAAGAAGGTCGGCGTCACCTCGCAGCGGGAGATCGAGCAAGCGGTGCGCGAGGCTCTGGACTCCGGCAAGCTGCGCGGGACCGAGACCCTGCGCGCCAAGGTAACGCTCACCGTCGAGGACGTCGGCCTCAAGCAGGACATCGACGGCAAAATCGCCCTCGACTAACCCTTCTTGGCGGCGGCGAAGGCCGGCGGCAGCGGCAAGTCGCGTTCGGCCATCACGGCGCGCAGGCGGTCCGGGTAATCGGTGATGATGCCATCGACGCCCAACTCGATCAGGGCGCGCATATCCGCCGGCTCGTTCACGGTCCACACGACCACGCGCAGGCCCAGGCGCTTGGCCTCCGCCAGATCCGCGTCACGCAGGTCGCGGAAATAGGGCGACCAGATGGCGCCGCCGGCAGCCTTGATGGCGCGGGGCACCGAGCCCTCGTAGTCGTCCGGATCGATGCCCGCTGTCCACGGCGAGATTCCCGGCCGGCCGCGCTCCAGGTTGTCCATCCAGGACTGCTCCGCCGTCAGGTAGACCGTGCGGAGGGTCGGGGCGACCTCTTGCACGTGGCGCAACGAGCGCCAGTCGAAGGATTGGATCGTCGCGCGCGCGGCAATGCCGGTTGCTTGGATCAGGGCGGCCAGGGCCTCGGCCATGGCGTCGGGCGTCGCCGTCTCGGCCGGCGCGTCCGGCGCCGTCTTGGTCTCGATATTGTAGCGCATGGTGCCATTGGAGGTCGCCTCGGCCAGGGCAACGACCTCGGCCAGGGTCGGGATGGCCACGCCGTCCAGGCCCACTTGTTCGGGAAAGCGCTGGGCCACCTTGCTGCCCGGGCGCGAGCGCCCGACGTCATAGGCGGCCAGCGCCGCGTGCTCCAGCTCGAAGATGGCCGGCGCCGGTTCCTCGAGCCAGGCGCCATCCGCTCCGCGCGTGCGTTGCGGATCGACGCGCCGATCGTGATGGACCACCAGCACACCGTCCCGGGTAAGGCCCACGTCCATCTCCAAGGTCGTCACGCCGATGGCCAGCGCCGCCGCGAAGCCGGGCAAGGTGTTCTCGGGATAAAGGCCGCGGGCACCGCGGTGCCCCTGCGCGTCGAAGGCGGGCAAGGACGCCGATGCCGCGCCCGGCGATGCCGGTGGCGTGAACCAGGCGACGGCGCCGACACCGACCAGAAGGCCGGTGAAAACCAACCAGACGATCGAACCGGTGGATAGTTTGCGCGCCACCGGTCTAGTCCGCGTTAGTCTCGCGCCGCCGCATCAGCGCCGCCACCTCGTGGCCGAGCGGGTCTTCCCTGTCGCGCAAGGCGGCGATGACCCCCTGGCGATCCTCCGGACGCTTGTTCTGATTTAGCTTGGCCTTGGCTTCCAACCGGGCGACGGGAATCTCGAAGGCCACGATAGCGCGGAGGTTGGCGGCCAAATAGGACTCGTCCAGCCCATCCAGACGCCACGGCTCGTCCGCGCCGGCCTCGTATGTCGCCGTCAGGTCGGCGAGCAGGCGGCGCACCCGCGCCGTATCCTCGAGCAGGCGCGGCGTGCCATAGGCGTGCACCGCCAAGTAGTTCCAGGTCGGCACCGCCGCCCCGGCGCCGTACCAGCGCGGCGAGACATAGGCATGCGGGCCTTGAAAAATCACCAGGGCCTCGCCCCCGGCCTCGTGCAGACGGACCAGATCCTGCCAATGGGGATTGGCCCTCGCCATGTGGGCGATCAGCGTGCCGTTCGGCCCCGCCGCCGCATCGAACAGGAACGGCAAGTGGGTCGCCTGCGGCGGCGCGCCGTCGACGGCGGTGACCAGGACGGCAAAGGCGTAGTCGCGCAGAACTGCGCGAATGTCCTCCCGGTCGGTCAGAACGAACTGTTGGGGGATGTACATAGGGTGCCAGCCGGCTCAGGCGCGGCGTTTGACCATCAGCTTCTTGATCTCGGCGATGGCCTTGGCCGGGTTCAGTCCTTTGGGACAGGTCTTGGTGCAGTTCATGATCGTATGGCAGCGATAGAGGCGGAACGGATCTTCCAACTCATCGAGGCGTTCGCCCGCCGCCTCGTCGCGCGAGTCGGCGATCCAGCGGTAGGCCTGCAGCAACACGGCGGGACCCATGAATCGATCCCCGTTCCACCAATAGCTCGGACAACTGGTCGTGCAGCAAAAGCACAGGATGCATTCCCACAGGCCGTCCAGTTTCGCGCGCTCCTCCGGACTTTGCGGCCGCTCGCGCTCGGGCGGCGGTGTCTCCGTCTTCAGCCAGGGCTCGATGGCGGTGTATTGCGCGTAGGCCTGATTGAGATCGGGCACCAGATCCTTGACCACGGGCATATGGGGCAAGGGGTAGACCTTCACGTCGCCCTTGATCTCGTCGATGAACTTGGTGCAGGCGAGCGTATTGGTGCCGTCGATGTTCATGGCGCAAGAGCCGCACACCCCCTCGCGGCAGGAGCGGCGGAAGGTCAGTGTCGAATCGACCTCGTTCTTGATTTTGATCAGGGCATCGAGAACCATCGGCCCGCAGGTCGCCAGATCGATATCGTAGGTATCCACGCGCGGATTGGCCTCGTCGTCCGGGTTCCAGCGGTACACTTTGAAGGCGCGCGGCCGCGTCGCCCCCTCAGGCGCCGGGTGGTGCTGGCCCTTTCTGATCTTCGAGTTGGCCGGTAGGGCGAATTCAACCATGGGAAACCTGCATGCCCTTTTGTCTGCGCCGATCGGCGAGCGCGTTAGTAAACCCGCGCCTTGGGCGGGAAGGATTGGATTTCGTTGCTCAGCGGCTGCAGCTCCACCGGGCGGTAGTCGAAGCGCACGTCGCCCGCCTCGTCGCACCAGGCGAGGGTGTGCTTGAGCCAGCGCTTATCGTCGCGGTCGGGAAAATCCTCGCGCGCATGGGCGCCGCGGCTTTCCTGCCGGTTCGCCGCCGAGGCCATGGTGACCACCGCTTGAAACAGCAGGTTGTCGAGCTCGAGGGTTTCCACTAGATCCGAATTCCAGATCAACGAGCGGTCCTCGACACTCAAATCCTCGCGCTGTTGCCATGTCTGACCGAGCGCCGACAGTCCTTGCTCCAAGACCTCGCCGGTGCGGAAGACGGCGGCGTGATCCTGCATCGCCCGCTGCATCTCGGTGCGCAGGCGAGCGGTCGGCGTGCGGCCCTTGGCATGACGGAAGCGGTCCAGCCGATGCAGCGCCATCTCGTCCGCATCCGCCGGCAGCGGGCTGTGCCCCTCGCCCGGCTTGACCAGCTCGGCGCAGCGCAGGGCGGCGGCGCGGCCGAAGACCACCAGATCGAGCAACGAATTGGAGCCAAGCCGGTTGGCCCCGTGCACCGACACGCACGCCGCCTCGCCGACCGCCATCAGGCCGGGGACCACCGTATTTTCGGCCCCATTGGCCTTGCTCACCACCTCGCCCGTATAGCGCGCCGGGATGCCGCCCATGTTGTAGTGGCAGGTAGGCAGCACCGGGATCGGCTCCTTGGTCACATCGACGCCGGCGAAAATGCGCGCCGATTCGGCGATGCCGGGCAGACGCTCGTGAATAATCGCCGGGTCGAGGTGTTCGATATGCAGATGGATATGGTCCTTGTTGGCGCCGACGCCGCGGCCGTCGCGGATTTCGATGGTCATGGAGCGGCTGACCACGTCGCGGCTGGCCAGGTCCTTGGCGGACGGCGCATACCGTTCCATGAAGCGCTCGCCCTCGGCGTTCGTCAAATAGCCGCCTTCGCCGCGCACCCCTTCGGTAATCAGGCTGCCGGCGCCGTAGATGCCGGTCGGATGGAACTGCACGAATTCCATGTCCTGCAGCGGCAGCCCGGCACGCAGGACCATGCCGCCGCCGTCACCGGTGCAGGTATGCGCCCCGGTGCAAGAGAAATAGGCGCGGCCGTAACCCCCGGTCGCCAGGATCACCATCTTCGCGCGAAAACGATGAATGGTGCCGTCGTCGAGATTCCAGGCGACCACGCCGCGACAGGCACCGTCTTCCATCATCAGATCGATGGCGAAGTATTCGATGAAGAACTCCGCCTGGTGCTTCAGGCTCTGCTGATAAAGGGTGTGCAGCATGGCATGGCCGGTGCGGTCGGCGGCGGCGCAGGTGCGCTGGGCGATACCCTCGCCATAGCGGGTGGTCATGCCGCCGAACGGCCGCTGGTAGATCTTGCCCGCCTCGGTGCGCGAGAATGGTACGCCGTAATGCTCCAATTCGACGACCGCATCGGCGGCTTCGCGGGTCATGTATTCGATGGCGTCCTGATCGCCGAGCCAGTCGGACCCCTTCACCGTGTCGTAGGCATGCCAGCGCCAGTCGTCCTCGCCCATATTGCCGAGGGCCGCGGAGATACCGCCCTGTGCCGCGACCGTGTGACTGCGAGTGGGAAACACCTTGGTGACGCAGGCGGTCCTCAGCCCCGCCTCGGCCAGGCCCAGGGTGGCGCGCAAGCCCGCCCCGCCGGCGCCGACGACGACGTCGTGGGTGTGATCGACGATCTCGTAGGACGTGCTCATGGACCTAGCCCTTGAACAGGACGACGAGGATCGCCAGCACGCCGGTCAAACCGAGCAACACCGACGCGGCTTTGGTCGCCAGCAAGGCGAACCATTTCACGGGCTCGTTGTGGATGTAGTCCTCGATCACCACCTGCGCGGCCAGCGCCCCGTGATAAAAGGTCATGACGACGACCAGAATCAACAACCCGGCGACCACCGGATTGCCGAGCCAGTCGCGCATGGCGTAGTAGTCCGCGCCCGCCATGGAGACGACCGAGGCGACGAACCACACGGTCAGGGGAACCAGGGCCAGGGCACTCAAGCGCTCGGCCCACCAGTGATGTAATCCGTCCTTTGCCGATCCAAGGCCGCGGACGCGGCCGAGCGCCGTACGCCGATTCATTCAACCGCCTCCCATCACGCTGTAGCCGGCGATCCAGGTCGCCAAGGTCAGAATGACGGTCGCCGCCAGAACCGCCATGCCGGAGCGGAAAGCATCGCGCAGCTCGAAGCCGACGCCGATGTCCCAGAACAAATGCCGGATGCCATTGCATAGATGATAGAACAGCGCCACCGTCCAGCCGAACAGAAACAACCGCCCGATGAACGACCCGATAAGATCGCGCGCCGTTTCATAAGCCTCGGCGCCGGTCGCGGTGGCGACCAGCCAGTAGACGAGGAGCAGGGTTCCCGCCCAGAGGCCGACACCGGTGATCCGATGGAAGATCGAAATCATCGAGGTGTATTGCGGCCGATAGACCTGCAAGTGCGGCGATAACGGTCGTCCCTGGAGTCGGTCTTGGCTGCTCATCGGCTGTGTCTTCCCGGAGATAGCGAGAGCGGTCAGCGAAACGGGCCGGATTGCGGCCCGAGCCTTCACCGCTACCGCTTGATGTAGACCGCGATGCCGGCTTAGTCAACGTCACCCACCGGTGAGCGAGGATGGCAGCGGCGCAGCGCCCTTTGAACTGTCGGTCCCCGTCGGCCCGACTGAATGCCGCAACAGATTTGGCGAGATGTTACAATCGGTTGCCAAGTTATGTGGATAAACCTGTGGAGAATCTGTGGAGTAAATGTGCAGTTACGGATGATCCGTGCACAGGAAATTCCACCAGATACTTCTTTTTGACTTGTTCATCGACTTTCCGCACGCCAAGGTTGTCGGGTACGCGAATGTACCGGGACGCTGGCAGCCGTGCAGCGCATTCCGGCCTAGGCCAAGGTCGACGCCAGACGGCAACAGGCGACCGGAAGGTGCGAGGCTCGTCCAGGGCGTCGTATTTTTGGTGGCGGCGGCGAGCCCTGTCCCCAGAGCTCCGCCGCCGGTTTCGGAAGGCCACGGCAGGTTTGCCCGCCCCCGCCTTTCGACCGAGGCCGCGTTCTTCGCCCGCGCATGACGCGCGGTCAACGCCGAGCCGAGGGTCCTGCTCCGGGACCCGCGGCGACTTGGCCTCCGGGTTCCAGGAGGAGCCTTTTGGGAGGCCCCGATCTTCGGGCGCAACGGATTCCTGTTGTCCCGATACCTCGGATCGGCGGTCCTGCGAATCCGCCGGCGTGGCTATGACGGTCGAATCGGTAAGGGGCTGAGTAGACTCCGGCGGCAGCCGAAGAGGGGTCGCAATTCCGCCCCGGAATTGTCGTCTCCGATGGGCCGCGCTCGTATCGCCAGGTTCGGCGCGCGCCCCGCGGGGACGTGAGACAAACCCTCCGCCGCGTTCGCGTCCATGGGGCCGGCAACGGCTCTTGAGGCGTCGGGACGTGCCTCCTCAGGGCACACCGCAGCGGGCTTCCTCCCCCTGCTCCCGGCGCCTCAATCATATCCAGCTCGGACCTAACCGGGCCCGACGATTTCCCCATTCGTCGCGCGCAGCGCCAGCCACAGACCAAGGACGACACCGGCCAGACCGACCAAAGTAAACGCCGAGAGTGTCTCACCGAGAAACAGGGCGCCCAACGCCGCCGCCGAGATCGGGCCGAGGGCAAGAAAGACCGTCACCCGGGTCGGAGAAATATTGGCCAGCGCCCAAAGCCAAAGGAAAAAGGCGACGCCGCTGCTCACGCCGAGAAATAGGACCGCCGCCCAGCCATTTCCGGTAAAGCGCGGCCACTGCGCGAAGAACCCCTCGTCGGCGGCCAGCACGGCCAGGAACAGCACGGACGCGAACATGGCCACGGCACTTAGCGGAAGCGCCGGATATTTCCGCAGGTAGGGCCGGTAGACCACGCTGCAAACCGCACCGCTGATCGCGGCGGCGAAAACCGCGGCGGCGCCGATCCACTCGTCACCGGACCGCGCAATGTGGCCGAGCTCGCCGCTCAGCGCGATGCCGACGCCGGCGATCGTCAAAAGCACGCCCGCCGCCTTCCGCACGGTCAGCGACTCGCGCCCGAGGCACGCGGCGATAAACATCGTCAGAAGGGGCAGCGTGGCAAAGATCATCGACGCCTGCGCCGAGGAGATGAAGCGCACACCGTAATTCAGCAGAACCATCAATATGCCGAACTGCGTAATACCGAGAAGCACCACCGGCAGAAGGTCGCGGGGTTCGATGCGCCAACGCCCCGTCATCATCGCCAACGGCATCACGCAACAAAACCCGATGGCATAACGCAAAAGAGCCAGAGACGCCGGATCGGTTTGTCCGATGACAAAGCGCGTGGCGACGATCGTCGCGCCCACCTGGATCCCGGCCGCGGCCGCGGCCGCCATCGCCAAAGCCGCGCGGACCGACGTCACAGATCCAATTCCCAGGTCTGCCCGACCAGATCATGTCCGAAACTGTGGTGAGGTTCTTCCGCGACCAGGCGAAATCCGGCGGTTTCGTAAATGCGCCGGGCCGCGACCAGATTAGCGTTGGTCCAAAGCCGCAGCGTGCGATAGCGCCGGTCCCGGGCGAAGCGGATGGCCTCTTCGACAAGCCGCCGGCCAACACCCAGCCCCCGAGCGGCGGGTTCGACGTAGAGCATGCGCAACTGCGCCTCCGTCTCCGAAACTCGAACGACGAAGACCGAGCCGACGATCTCGCCCTCTCGCTCGGCGATCCAACAACAGTCGTACCGCGCATCGAAAGTCGCGATGAATTGCGCGGCAACGCCGGCGACAAGCCCCTCGAATCGCTCGTCCCACCCGTATTCACGGGCATAGAGCACCGCCTGGCGATGCACGACCCAGCCCATATCGCCGACCCGGTGCGGACGCAACAGGAACGGCACCGCCCTCGCCGGATCCGGCGCCGCCAGGTCTGGCGCCAATAGCCGCTGGATCGTCTCCATGGCGGCGGTCAGCCGGCGCCGCTCGACCGTATCCAAGGCGCCCAGAATTGCCCCCGCCTCGGCGCGCGCGGCGAGATCGAGGGCATCGAAAGCCTGGCGCCCTTTGTTGGTCAGGGAGAGATGATTTTGCCGCCGGTCCGTGCGCGACGGCGACTTCTTGAGCACGCCCAGTTGGACGAAGCGGCGCAGGATGCGGCTGAGATAGCCGGCATCAAGATCCAAGTTCCTGGCAAGTTCGGTTGCTGTCGGCCGGTCGCGGTGCGCCAGTTCGTAGAGCACCCGGGCCTCGGTGAGGGAGAACGGACTTTTCAGCACGCCGCCCTGCAACATGCCCATCTGCCGGGTGTAAAAGCGGTTGAAGGCACGCACATCGGCGACTCGTTGGTCGAGTTCCGAGGTCGCCATGGGTCGGTCCGTTTCCGCGATGCACGGTATCATTTGACATCATCAAACACTTAATTGACTAAATCAACTATCCCGAAAGAGCCTCGGGTCCGCGTAGATGCGCGGCGTGCACGGGCTTGGGCGATTGCGGGAACCAACCGCGGCGACGGCGGTGGCCGGTAACGGGATCAGCGGCGCGGCATCAGGACCGTGTAGTCCAGATCGAGGATCAGGGCCGGGTCCGCCTGGGCGCCACCATCGCCGGCGGCGGGGAAGCCGCTTGCCGGTCGCTCCTTGGCCGCCAGGGTGCGCAGGCGCAGGGCGCCGACATCGGTGCGTCCGGGCACCTCGATCCTGTCGCGCACCTCGCTCCAGGCATAGACCGTATCGCCGGCGAAGCACGGGGCAACGTGACGGCCGCCATTGATGGCGGCGATGCGGAAACCATTGCCCAGGCCGTTGAAACTGAGCGCCCGGGCCAGTGAAATAACATGCCCGCCATAGACGATGCGCCGGCCGAAGCGGCCGGCCGCGGCGGCCTGTTGGTTGAAATGCACCTTGGCCGTGTTCTGGTAGAGGCGGGTGGCCATCTGGTGCTCGGCCTCTTCGATGGTAATGCCGTCCACATGGTCGATGCGCTCTCCGGCCGCATAGTCGTCCCACAGGTGCGGCGAACCGGCCAGCGCCGTGTCGTAGGCGGCGACCGTCAATCCGGCGGGAATCCGCAGATCCGCCGCGGCGACCGAATCAGGCAAATCCGGTGTTTCCGGCGGCGCCGGTGCCGCCGCCGGATCGCGCTTGTTCACCATCACCCAACGGATGTAATCGAGCACCGTTTCGCCGCGCTGATTGAGGCCGGTGGTGCGGACCGTGACCACGCCGGTCTTGCGATTGGAATTCTCCTTCAGGCCGATCACCTGACTGGTGGCGCTCAAGGTATCGCCCGCATACACCGGCACGCCGAAGACGCACCCCGCATAGCCCAGGTTGGCCACGGCATTGAGCGACACATCCGGCACCGTCTTGCCGAAGACCATGTGAAAGACCAGCACATCGTCGACCGGCGCACTCGGCAATCCCAGCGCCTGGGCGAAAGTATCGGCGCAATGCAGGGCGAATCGGGTGCCGGTCAGGGCGATATAAAGCGCCTGATCGCCGGCGGTCACCGTGCGCGGTGTCGCGTGGACCAGGGTCTCGCCGAGGCGAAAATCCTCGAAGAAGCGGCCGTGTTCGGTCTTTGCTCCGGACCCCGATGCGTTCATGGCCGGCCCCCGTGTCAGCTTTCCTGCAGGGCGGCGATGGCCTCGGCCAGGGCGACCAGCCGCTTGGCGTTCTCCACGTGCAGGTTCTCGATCAGCTTGCCGTCGACGACGACCACGCCCTTGCCCTGCGCCGCCGCTTCGGCATGGGCGGCGATGATACGCTTGGAGAAGGCGACCTCCTCGTCGGACGGCGCGAACACCTCGTTCGCCTTGGCGATGGTCTTCGGATGAATCAGGGTCTTGCCGTCGAAGCCGAGCTCCAGGCCCTGGACGCAGGCCTCGGCGAAGCCGTCGTCGTCGGCGAGATCCAGGTGCACCCCGTCGACGATGGCGAGGCCGAAGGCGCGCGCCGCGAGCAGGCACAGGCCAAGCGAGGTCAGCACCGGCAGGCGCGCGTCGGTGTGGCTGGCTTGCAGTTCCTTGACCAAATCCGAGGTGCCCATGACCAGGCAGGAGACGCGTTTGCTGGCCCCGGCCACGCTTTCCGCGTGGAGCATGCCGAGCGGGGTCTCCATCATGCACATGATGCCCATGCTCTCCGGCGCGCCGGCGCCGACCATCTGCATCTCCAGATCGTGGACCATGGCCGCGCTCTCCACCTTGGGCAGGAGGATGGCGTCGGCGCCACTGGCGGCGACCGCCGCCAGATCCTCGTGGCCCCAAGGTGACTCCAGGGGATTGATGCGCACGATGATCTCACGCCGGCCATAGCCGCCGGCCTTGACCGCCTCGACGATCTGGGTGCGGGCCAGGGCCTTGGCGTCGGGCGCGACCGCATCCTCGAGATCGAGGATAAGGGCATCGGCCGCCAGGCCGCGGCCCTTTTCCAGCGCCCGGGCGTTGGAGCCAGGCATATACAAAACACTGCGCCGCGGGCGGGCGGTGGCTGTCATGGAATCCCTCTCCCTCTTTGCTCCAATGCCGCCGGAATCCGGCAGCGACTATACCCGCTGCGCGGGGCGTGGCAAGGTGAGCCGCCATGAACATCCTGTCCATTCAATCGCATGTCGCCTATGGCCACGTGGGCAACGCGGCGGCGGTCTTTCCGTTGCAGCGCCTGGGTTTCGAGGTCTGGCCGGTGCACACAGTGCAGTTCTCCAACCATCCCGGCTATGGCGGCTGGCAGGGCCAGGTCTTTTCCGCCGAGCATATCGGCGCCGTTATCGACGGCTTGGCCGCCCGTGGCGCCCTGGGCGCCTGCGATGCGGTGCTCTCCGGCTACCTCGGCACGGCCAGCCTGGGCGAGGCGGTGGCCGCCGCCGTAAGCCGGGTGCGCGCCGCCAATCCGGCGGCCCTCTACCTGTGCGATCCGGTGATGGGCGATGCAGGGACCGGCCTCTACGTGCGCGACGACATCCCCGCCTTCCTGCGCGCCCGCGCCGTGCCGCTGGCCGATGTGCTGACCCCCAACCTGTTCGAGTTGCAGCAGCTTGCCGGGTGCGCCATTGCCGACCGGACCGAGGCGGTGGCGGCGGCGCGACGGCTGCTCGCCCTGGGCCCCAAGGTCATCGTTATAACCAGCCTGCGCCACGACGAAACACCGGCGGATGCGATCGACATCGTGGCGGTCACCGCGGACGGCGCCTGGAGGGTGCGCACCCCGTTCCTGGCCTTCGATCCGCCGCCCAACGGGGCCGGCGACGCCCTGGCGGCCTTGTTCCTGGCGCATTATCTGCGCACCCGGCAGGCGGCGGCGGCCTTGGCCGAGGCGGCCGCGGCGGTCTTCGCCGTCATCTCGGCCACGCACGCCGCCGGCACCCGCGAGTTGCAACTCATCGCCGCACAGAACGAGATGGTGCGCCCCAGCCGCCGGTTCCCGGCGGAGCGATTCTCCTAACCAACCGCCCGATCGTAACCCTGTTCGAAGACCAGCCGGTCGGCACCGGTGAATTTCCGAATCCGCTCCAGCTCCGCCTCGAGCTTGCGCCGGCGGCCGGCCGTCAGACGCACGTTCGGCTCCAGCCACAGGCGCTTGACCCGCAAGGCGCCCTCCTGCCGCGCGTGCTTCATGTCGATGCGGCCGACGAACCGCGCGCCTTCCAGCAACGGAAACACGTAGTAACCGTATTGGCGCCTAGCGGCGGGCACGAATACCTCGATGCGGTAGCGAAATCCGAACAGGCGCTCGGTGCGAGCGCGGTCGCGCAGCGCCGGGTCGAACGGGCTGAGCACGCGCAGCCGGGCCGGCGGCGGCGGCGCCAACCGCTCCCGGTAGTCGGCGCCGGCAAAACACAGGCGTGGCTTGCCGCCGTTCGCCGGCTCCACCGCCACCTGTCGCAAATCCGTGCCCAGGCGCGCGGCGCACCACTCGGCCGCCTCCTTGGGGGAGACGGCGTCCCAAAACGCCGCCAGCTCGCCGGATGTGGCGAAGCCTAGGCGGTCGAGGGCGCTGCGGCAGGCCCAGTCCACCGTTTCATCGCGGGAAACGGTGGCGGCGCGGTGTGCCGCCGGGATCACCCGCTCGCTCAGGTCATACACCTTCTGAAAGCCGTCGCGCCGGGCCACGGCGACCTCGCCCGTGCGCCACAGGTATTCCAGCGCCGTCTTGGCCGGATGCCAGTCCCACCACGTGCCGCCCGACTGCTTTGGGTCGCCGCGCAACTGGTTGGGCGCCAAATCGCGGGCCCTTGTCGGCCCGTCCCGTTCGATCGTGGTGCGGACCCCGTCGATCAGCTCTTCGAAGCCGGAGCGCCGCCATTTCCGCCAGCGCGAGCGCAGGTCGTCCTGAATATGTGCAAAACGGTGCCGCCAGTGGGGGTAGAAGACGGACGGGATAATGGCCGCATCATGGGTCCAGTTCTCGAAGACCGCTCCGTCGTCCTCGTGCAGCGCACGCAGATCGTCGCGGCGGTAGGTCTGGTTGCGGGAGAACAGGATTTGGTGGTGGGCGCGCTCGACCGTGTTGATGCTATCGATCTGCACGAAGCCGATGTGTGTGATCAGATCGCGCAGACCATCTTGCCCGAGAGCCTGGCGCGGCGGACTCGCCAGACCCTGCAGGTGCAGGAGCCAATGCCGCGCATCGCGGTTGCGAATCAGATCGGTCATGGCCGGCCATTAGACCATGGTCCGGCCGAATCACATACCCGGCGGTCGCTCTAGCTCAGGTGATCCCGCACCAGGCGCTCGGCGATTTGCACCGCGTTCAGAGCCGCGCCCTTGCGCAGGTTGTCGGAAACGATCCACAGGGACAGGCCGTTCTCGACCGTCGGATCGGTGCGGATCCGGCTCACATAGACCGCATCCTCGCCCACACACTCGGCGGGAGTCACATAGCCTTCGTCGGCGCGGTGATCGACCACGCTCACCCCCGACTGGGCGCGCAGGGCGGTGCGCGCCTGCTTCTCGCTGATGGGCTTCTCGAATTCGATGTTGACCGCCTCGGCATGGCCGATGAAGACGGGCACGCGCACACAGGTGGCCGTTACCTTGATCGCCGGATCGAGGATCTTCTTGGTTTCGGCCGCCATCTTCCATTCTTCCTTGGTGGAGCCATCATCCATGAAGGCGTCTATGTGGGGAATCACGTTGAAGGCGATCTGCTTGGTGAATTTTTCCGGCGCCTGGCGCTCGTTCACATAGATGCTGCGGGTCTGATTGAAGAGCTCGTCCATACCCGCCTTGCCGGCGCCGGAGGTCGATTGGTAGGTGGCCACCACCACGCGCTTGATGCGCGCCAGATCGTGCAACGGCTTCAGCGCCACGACCATCTGGATGGTCGAGCAGTTGGGATTGGCGATGATGTGCCGCTTGGTATAGCCGGCGATGGCGCCCGGGTTCACCTCGGGCACCACCAGGGGTACATCCGGGTCCATGCGGAAATACGAGGTGTTGTCGATGACCACGGCGCCCGCCTTGGCGGCCCGCGGGCTGTATTCCGCCGAAATTTTGGCGCCCGGCGATGACAGGACGATCTCCCGCCCCTTGAAGTCATAACGGGCGAGATCGTGCACTTTTAGCGTGTGATCCTCGCCAAAGGAGACGGTGCTGCCGGCCGAACGCTCCGAGGCGAGTGCGACCACGTCGTCGGCCGGAAAGGCGCGCTCCGCCAGGGTCGAAAGGATCTCCCGACCCACGGCCCCCGTCGCGCCCACCACTGCTACCTGATAGCCCATCGCCGCCGCTTCCGTTCTTGCCTTAGAGTGTAGCCTACGTCGCCATGAGTTAAGGCTCTTTTGCCCGATTGGCAAGGATCGCAACGATGCGCAACGAGATTGGCAGCTATGCCGAGTTCTGGCCGGTCTATCTGCAGGCGCACAGCCGCGCCGCCAATCGGCACCTGCATGTCGTTGGCACGGGCCTGGGGCTCCTGCTTCTTGCCGGCGGGGTCCTGACCGCCGACTGGCGGCTCATTCCCGCGGCGATCGGGATCGGCTATGGCTTCGCCTGGGCGGGTCATTTTTTCGTGGAAGGCAACCGGCCGGCGACCTTCGGCCATCCGCTTTGGTCGCTTGTCAGCGATTTCCGTATGCTTGGCATGGCCCTGACCGGGCGCCTCGAGGATGAGCTGCGCCAGCACGGCGTCTCGGCGCGCAAATGAAAAGGCCGCCCCCGGGATAATCCCTGGGGAGCGGCCTTTTCGCACGGTCGCGGCCTATCCGGATATCAGTTCGAGCTGTTCTCCGGGATTGGCGTATAGGGTGCGTCCGCATCGCCGGTCGAGGCCGTCTGCGTTTCGAGGCTGACGCTCTGCGATCCCGAATTGGAACCGCAGCCGCTCCCCGCAAAGGCCGATCCGGCCGAGGCGGCAACGATACCCAACGCCACCGCAATCAGTGCTAAGGTTTTAGACACCGGATCACCTCCTTTCGCTGTTGAAGATACGGCCCAGGATAGGCGTGTCGTTTTCGCCGGTCAATCGTCGCGCGCGCCCATCACGGCCTGACCGGGATCACGTTTACGCCAAGATCATAGACCAGATAGCCGCCGTAGTAGGCCGTCGTCAGGAGCAGGCCGACCCCGATCAGGCCAGCAAAAGCCACCATCCAGGCTCGGCCGCCGGTCAACGCCACGCCGCGCCAGCCGGCCAAAAGGCGCACGGCCGCAAGGCCGCCAAATAGCACCAAGGTGCTGATCCCAAGCGTCTCGTGAAATTCGAGGGGCGGCTCCGGAAAGCCCAGGTCAATGGCCCGGTCCAGGGCAATATCCCCGAACAGAGCCGCCGCCGCGGCCAGCACCGTGCCGGCGACTAGGACCGCAAGGGCCATCGGCGGCACGCCCTGGCGCGCCGCCAGGTTGCCGCCCCGCGCGACGACCACGAGGTCGAGGGCAATCACAAGCATGAACAAAACGATCGGAAAATGCACAAGCATCGGGTGAATACGTTCGATGGCGACCATAGGTTGCCGCTCCTACTGGTTGGCGATTCTGTTAAGACGGCGCGCGAAAGGGTGCCCGCCGAAGGTTGCGGAACAAGACCACGCCGTCCTTACGCCGTCCTTACGGGCGGCGCCGGTCCGTGATGGGCTGGCAGGTGCTGCTGGGTTAGGCCGCGAGCTTGTCCAGCTCGGCCACAATCGCCTTACCCATCTCCGCGGTGGAAATCGCGGTTCCGCCGGGTCCGGCGATATCCGCCGTGCGCTTGCCCGAGGCGAGGACCGCCTCGACCGCCCGCTCGATGAGCGCCGCATCGTCGTCGAGATCGAAGGAATAACGCAGCATCATGGCGAAACTGAGCACACAGGCCAGCGGATTGGCCACCCCCTTGCCGGTGATATCCGGGGCCGAGCCGTGTACCGGCTCGTAGAGCGCCTTGCGCCGGCCGCTGGCATCCACGTCACCAATGGAGGCGGACGGCAGCATGCCCAGCGACCCGGTGAGCATGCCCGCCTCGTCGGAGAGCATGTCGCCGAACAGGTTGTCGGTGACGATCACATCGAACTGCTTGGGATTGCGCACCAACTGCATGGCACAGTTGTCGGCGTACATGTGGGTCAAAGCCACGTCGGCGTAGTCGGCATCGTGCAGCTTCTGCACTTCCTGCCGCCACAGGACACCGGATTCCATCACGTTGGCCTTCTCCACCGAGCAGAGCTTGTTGCCGCGCTTGCGGGCCAACTCGAAGGCCACGCGGGCGACCCGGTGAATCTCCGGGGTCGTATAGACCTGGGTGTTGACGCCGCGGCGGGTGCCGTCGGGCAAATCCTCGATCCCGCGCGGGGTGCCGAAATAGACGCCGCCGGTCAGCTCGCGCACGATCATGATGTCGAGGCCCGAGACCACCTCGGGCTTGAGCGACGAGGCATCGACCAGGGCATCGAAGCAGATCGCCGGGCGCAAATTGGCATAGAGCGCCATGTCCTTGCGCAGGCGCAGCAGGCCGCGTTCCGGCTTTTTCTCGAAGGGCAGATCGTCCCACTTGGGCCCGCCGACGGCGCCGAGCAGCACCGCATCGGCCGTCATCGCCTTGTCCATGGTGGCATCAACCAGGGGCATGCCGTGCTTGTCGATGGCGGCGCCGCCAACCAGATCCTCATCCACATCGAAGCGCACCGCCTGGCGCCTGTCGAACCAGTCGACGACCCGGCGCACCTCGGTCATGACCTCGGGCCCGATGCCGTCGCCGGGCAGAATCAATAGTTTCTTGTTCGCAGGCATGGGCCGCGCCGTCCTTCCGTCAGAGCCGTCGAAAAAATCAGGGATTGAGCCATGGCTGGCTGGTTCGCTGCCGGGCCTCGTAGGCCGCGATCTTGTCGGCCTTCTGCTGGGTCAGGCCGATATCGTCCAAGCCGTTGAGCAGACAGTGCTTGCGGAACGCATCGACGTCGAAATGCAGGATGCCGCCGTCCGGGCCGGTAATCTCCTGTTTCTCCAGATCGACGGTGACCACCGCGTTGGCGCCGCGCTGAGCATCGTCCATCAGCAGATCGACCTGTTCTGCGGGCAGGACGATGGGCAGGATGCCGTTCTTGAAGCAGTTGTTATAGAAGATATCGGCGAAGCTAGGGGCGATGACGCAGCGTATGCCCGCATCCAGCAGCGCCCACGGCGCATGCTCGCGGGATGAGCCGCAGCCGAAATTCTCCCCGGTCACCAGGATCTTCGCGTTCTTGTAGGCCGGCTGGTCGAGAACGAAACCCGGCTTCGGTTTGCCGGCTTCATCGAAACGCATCTCGTAGAACAGGCCCTCGGCAAGACCCGTGCGCTTGATGGTCTTGAGAAACTGCTTGGGGATGATCTTGTCGGTGTCGACGTTGACCAAGGGCAGCGGCGCCGCAACGCCGGTCAGCCTGTCGAATTTCTCCATGTCGCGAGCCCTCCCTGTCCCCGCGCCTCAACCGCAACCGGCGGCGCCCGGCCCGTATTCGGCCATCTCGGGGTCGTCTTCGGTGCGGTGGCGCGGCAGATCGTCGTCGATGTGCAGCCAGGGGACCTGGCCCTCGATGCCCCAATGTGCGCTGGGCGGAAAGCGCTCCGGATGATCGAGGCTGCCGATAGAGACGCTGATCCGCTCTGGCTTGCGCGTGTACTCGAAGGTCAGCGGCGTACCGCACTCGGCACAGAAGCCGCGCTGCGCAAAGTCCGAGGAGCGGTAGCGTTTCGGCGCGCCCTTGGTGAACCGCAACTGGTTGTCCGGGAACGTGGCGTAGGCGCCGATGGGGTTGCCGAAGTGCTGCTGGCACATGCGGCAGTGGCAATAACTGACCTCGCTCGGCGCCCCCGTCGCCTCGTAGCGCACGGCGCCGCACAGGCAGCCGCCGGTGACCGGCTCTCCGGTCATCGCGACAGCTCCCGCACGTCGGCGATGCGTCCGGCGACCGCGGCCGCGGCGGCCATGCCGGGGCTCATCAGGTGGGTGCGCCCGCCGCGCCCCTGGCGGCCTTCGAAATTGCGGTTCGAGGTGGAGGCGCAGCGCTCACCCGGCTCCAGCCGGTCGGCGTTCATGGCCAAACACATGGAACAGCCCGGCTCGCGCCAGTCGAAACCGGCGGCGCGGAAAATCTTGTCCAGTCCCTCTTCCTCCGCCTGGTTCTTCACCAGGCCGGAACCGGGGACGATCATGGCGTACACGCCATCGGCGACCGCACGCCCCTCGACCACCGCCGCCACTTCGCGCAGATCCTCGATGCGCCCGTTGGTGCAGGAGCCGATGAAGACCTTGTCGATGCGCACATCGCGCATGGCCGTGCCTGGCGTTAGGTCCATGTAGCTAAGCGACTGTGCCATGGCCTGGCGCTTGGCATCGTCGGCCACGGCCGCCGGGTCCGGCACCCGGCCGCTGACCGGCACCACGTCTTGCGGGCTGGTGCCCCAGGTCACCTGCGGCTCGATATCGCCGGCGGCAATGCGCACGTCCTTGTCGTAGGCGGCGCCCTGGTCGGAGGGCAAGGTGCGCCAATAGGCGACCGCCGCTTCCCAGCGCCCGGCCTTGGGGGCCATGGGCCGCCCCCGCAGATAGGCGAAGGTGGTCTCGTCCGGCGCGATCAAGCCGGCGCGGGCGCCCGCTTCGATGGACATGTTGCAGACCGTCATGCGCCCTTCCAAGCAGAGATCGGTGATGGCGGGGCCGGCGTATTCGATCACATGGCCGGTGCCGCCGGCGGTGCCAAGGCGGCCGATGATGGCCAGGATCACATCCTTGGCGGTCACCCCCAGCGGCCGCGCGCCCTCGACCGTGATGCGCATGTTCTTGGCCGGCTTCTGAATCAGCGTCTGGGTAGCCAGCACATGCTCGACTTCCGAGGTGCCGATGCCGAATGCCAGCGCGCCGAAGGCCCCGTGCGTCGAGGTATGGGAATCGCCGCAAACGATGGTGGTTCCGGGCAGGGTGAAGCCCTGCTCCGGGCCGATGATGTGGACGATGCCCTGGCGCACGTCATCCATGGCCACGAATGGCACGCCGAAGTCGGCGCAGTTGCTCGCCAGGGTTTCCACCTGGATGCGGCTTTCCGTGTCGGCGATGCCGTGCGAGCGGTCGGTGGTCGGCACGTTGTGATCGGCAACCGCCAGGGCCGCCTCCGGCCGGTGCACCTTGCGCCCGGCCAGGCGCAAGCCTTCGAAGGCCTGCGGGCTGGTCACCTCGTGCACCAGATGGCGGTCGATATAGATCAGGCAGGTGCCGTCGTCCTGGCGGTCCACCAGGTGGCTGTCCCAGATCTTGTCGAACAGGGTGCGCGGTTGCGCCATGGTGCGATCGACCCCTCGTGAAGCTACCGAAGCACTCGCCGGTGGCGGGTGCTACTTCGCCTTGGCGGCCTTGGCCGCCCCGCCGCCCGAACCGCCGGCCGCCCGCTTGGCCCTGCGCTTGGCCGATCCCTTGCCGCTACCGCCGGCGGCGCTCGCCGCCGCCTTGACGGCCGCCGCTTCGGCCCGCTCGCTGACCGCCGCCTTGCCGGCGGCGCCGGTGGTCTTCTCCGAGATGCGCGCCGACTTGCCGCGCCGGCCGCGCAGGTAATAGAGCTTGGCCCGGCGGACATCGCCGCGGCGCACCAGCTCGACCGAATCGATGCGCGGCGAATAGAGCGGGAAGATACGCTCCACGCCCTCGTTGTAGGATATCTTGCGCACCGTGAAGGACGAGTTCAGACCGCGGTTCTTGCGCGCGATGCACACGCCCTCGAAGGCCTGAATACGCTCGCGCGTGCCCTCGATCACCTTGACGTTGACGCGTATCGTATCGCCCGGGCTGAATTCGGGGTGTTGGCGGTTCTCCGTCAGCTTGGCGATCTGCTCGTTGTCCAACCGTTCGATCGTATTCATCGCATTCATTCCTCAACCGTCGTCCTGTTCCCGTCGGTAGCGCGCCCATAGATCCGGGCGGCGCTGCCGGGTGATCTCTTCCGCCTGCTCCAGCCGCCATCGGCGGATGTTCTCGTGGTGCCCGGAGAGCAGGGGCTCCGGGACCGCGCGCCCCTGCCACTCGGCCGGACGCGTATAGTGCGGGTGCTCGAGAAGCCCCCGCTCGAACGATTCCTCGCCGGGGCTGGCCTCGTTGCCCATGACCCCCGGCAACAGACGTACCGCCGCGTCGATCAGCACCTGCGCCGCCGGTTCGCCGCCGGAGAGGACGTAGTCGCCGATGCTCACCTCGGCCACGCCGCGCGCCTCCAGCACCCGCTGGTCGACACCCTCGTAGCGGCCGCACAGCAACACCACGCCCGGCCCCGCCGCCAACTCCCGCACCAGCGCCTGGTCCAACAGGCGCCCGCGCGGCGAGAGGTAGATGGCCGGCGCCGAACTGCCGCTGCGGGCCTCGGCCTCGGCCTGGGCCGCATCGACCACATCCGGGCGCAGCACCATACCGGCGCCACCGCCAAACGGCGTGTCGTCGACAGAGCGGTGTTTATCGCGCGCAAAATCGCGAATGTCCAGGACATCCAGGGCCCAAAGACCCCTTTCCAGGGCCTTTCCGGCCAAACTCAGGCCCAGCGGGCCCGGAAACATCTCGGGAAAGACGGTCAGGACCCGCGCCGTCCACGGCGCCGGGGCGGTCATGGCCGCCTGCCGGCCGCGCTCAGCCGGGAGTGGCCTCCGATTCCGGCGGCAGATCGACCACCACCCGGCCGGCCGTCAGCTCCACCGTCGGCACCGCCTGACGGGTGAAGGGAACCAGGATGGTCTCGCCGACCTCCGGTGAAATCTCGAGCACATCGTTGCCGCCAAAGGTGTGCACGGCACTCACCCGGCCCAGCAACGCCCCGTCCGGGGCCTCGGCGCGCAGGCCGATCAGGTCCGCATGGTAGAACTCGTCGTCCGCCGGGGGGGGCAGGGCGGCGCGCCCCACATAGAGGCGCGTGCGGCTCAGGGCCGCGGCTTGGTCGCGGTCGCTGACCCCGACAATGTGGGCCAAGAGCGCGTCCCGCGCCCGCCCGGTTATGCGCACCTCGAAGCATCGTTTCCCACTGGCATCGGTCAGCGGCCCATACGCGGTGATATCCTCGGGCCGCTCGGTAAAGCTCTTCAGGCGGACCAGGCCGCGCACCCCGTGGGCGCCGGCGATGACCCCCACGCAGATGCGCTCCTGCGCCGCCTCGGCCATCGTTCGGCGCGGCGCCGATCAGGCCTCCGGCGAGTCCGCCGGTGTTTCCTCGGCCGGGGCTTCGGCGGGGGCCTCCGGGGCCGGCTCGGCAGCCGCGCTGGCCGCCGCCTCTTCCTTGGCCTTCTTCGCCTCTTCCGCCGCCGCCATGCGCTCCACGGTCTTCGGCCTCGGCTTGCTCTTCTTGCTCTGCTCGCGCACCGCCGGCATGGGGATCACCCCCGCCTGGCCGAGGAAGCGGGCGACCCGTTCGCTCGGCTGGGCGCCGACGGAGAGCCAATGCTTCGCCCGCTCCAGATCCAGGTGCAGCCGGTCGGGATGGTCCTTGGCGACCATCGGGTTGTGGGTGCCGATCTTCTCGATGAAGCGGCCATCGCGCGGGCTGCGCGAATCGGCGACCACGACGCGGTAGAAGGGACGCTTCTTGGCGCCACCACGGGCCATACGGATTTTCAGGGGCATCGGTTTAAACCTCGTTCTTGGTGTTGAGAAAATTCTGTTCGTATTCGGATTGGAGCCTAGCGCATGCCGCCAAAGCCGCCGCCGCCGCCGGGCGGCAGCATGCCGGCCAAGCCGCCGCGGCGCAGGCCCTTCTTGCCCATCTTGGTCATGCGTTTCATCATCCGGCCGGCTTCCTGGTGCTGCTTCAGGAGCTTGTTGAGATCCTGCACCGTGGAGCCGGAGCCGCCGGCGATGCGCTGCTTGCGGCTGGCCTTGATCAACTCCGGCCGCCGCCGCTCCAAGGGCGTCATGGACGAGAGCATGGCCAGCTGCCGCTTGATCATGCGGTCGTCCACCTTGGCGTTCTTCAACTGAGCCTGCTGCGCCTTGGACATGCCGGGGAGCAGGTTGAGCATGTCGGACAGGCCGCCCATCTTCTGCACCTGGCGCAACTGCTGCGCCAGATCGTCCAGGTCGAACTTGCCCTTGCTCATCTTGCGGGCAAGCTTTTCCGCGTCTTCCTGCTCGATGGTCTCGGCGGCCTTTTCGACCAGGGAGACCACGTCGCCCATGCCGAGGATGCGCGAGGCGATGCGGTCGGGATGGAAATCCTCCACCGCCTCCAGCTTCTCGCCGACGCCGAGCAGCTTGATCGGGCAGCCGGTGACCGCCCGCATGGACAGGGCCGCGCCGCCGCGCGCGTCGCCGTCGACGCGGGTGAGCACGATGCCGGTCAGGCCGACCTTCTCGTGAAAGCCGCGGGCCACCGCTACCGCGTCCTGGCCGGTCATGGCATCGGCCACCAGCAGGGTTTCGTGCGGCTTGACCGCATGGCGCACCGCCGCCGCCTCGGCCATCTTCTCGTCGTCGATGGCCAGGCGCCCGGCGGTATCGAGCAGCACCACATCGAAGCCTTCCAGGGCGCCGGTCTGCATGGCCCGCTTGGCGATCGCCCGCGGCGGCTCGCCGGGGACGATGTCCAGGGTGCGCACCCCCGCCTGCTCGCCGAGGACGCGCAGCTGCTCCTGCGCCGCCGGCCGGCGCACGTCGAGCGAGGCCATGAGTACTTTTTTCTTCTGCCGGGTCGACAGGCGCAGGCCGATCTTGGCGCAGCTCGTCGTCTTGCCCGAGCCCTGCAGGCCGACCAGCATGACAGCGACCGGCGGTGGCGCCTCCACATCGATCGGCACAGCCTCGGCACCGAGCATCTCGACCAGGCGGTCATGGACGATCTTGATGACCATCTGACCCGGGGTGACCGAGCGCAGGACCTTTTCGCCCACCGCCTCGCCGCGCACGGCCTCGACGAAATCCTTGACCACGGGCAGGGCGACATCGGCCTCGAGCAGGGCCACGCGCACTTCGCGCAGGGCGGCATCCACATCCGCCTCGCTCAAGGCGCCGCGCCGGGTTAGCTTGCCCAGAACCTCGCCGAGCCGTTCCTGCAGACTATCGAACATGGCCTAAGTCTCTGATTTCGCCTTATTACAAAACATAATGTGCGCCGGTGCGCGACACTCGCGGACCGGCGGAGCTCCCCTCACTTCGGGGTTGGGGAGCCTGGGCAACACCCATGCAGAAGGTTGCCCGGAAAATAGGGCCGCCGGGCCGGCGGGTCAAGCACGGGCCTAAGCTGGCTGTCACTTAGCGCCCCGACGGCCGATGAAGACGCAACAAGGGCGCCGCTCAGCCCCGCTTCAACCCCAATGCGCGCAGTTTGGCGTCGTTGATCTCGCCGAACATCTGGGCATCGTTGCCCATGGCCTCCATCAGCCACTGCTTGAGCGTCGCCGGCAGACTTTCACCCCCGCGGTATGAGCCGATCTCGTAGGCATCCATGATTTCCCGCACCTGGTCGAGCAGATGGTAATGGGTGTCCCGCCGCCCCGCGAGGCCCGGGTAGTTCTGGTCCCGCATGATCTTTTCCTCGAGGGCGAAGTGGGCGCTGGCCAGAGCATGCAGATCGGCGAGGATCGCGGCGATCTTGTGCGGCTCCGCCGCCGTCCGCATCAACTCATGAATTTCGTTGAGCATCTCCACGAGGCGGCGATGTTCGTAGTCGATTCCGCCGATTCCCGTGTCGAAGGCTGGGTTCCATTCGAGATAGGGCATAAGTCATCCCCATTCACGCCCGGACAGGATTGTCCCCGGTCCCATTGCCAGACTAACCGGATCTTCGGAAAAGCGTCACCTTTTTCCGACTAATCGGCCTTCTCTCCGCGTGCCAACCACTGAGCACAGGCCGTCCCCAATTGGTCGTGCGCCATGCGCTCGTAGCGCGACACGTCTGCCGCCTGCAGAGTGTCGTGCCAGCGGCCGTTCGTGCCCTTGTGGATGAACGTCTCGGCGCCGCCGTCCCAGAACGCGCCGCCCAGCGGCACGCTCTGGGCCGCGTGCCGTTTCATGTAGGCGAAGCTGCAATGCTCGACGATGGCCGGCCACCGGCTTTCGTCGACAGGTGTCTCCAGGAAGGCGGCGATG
>JAJFGI010000270.1 GCA_021776215.1 Kiloniellaceae bacterium
GCTGGCAACGGCGGCGCTAAGCAGCGCGGGTCTTGCCGGACCGTTTCGTCTTTTTCGCCTTGCGTGTCGGCGCCGGGACGGTCGATTTCTCATCGTTCAACGCGGGGTCCAACGCGGGCAAACTCTTCCGCACCCGTTCGATCAACTGACGCACTTCGCTCTCGCCCGTGTGGTCCCCCTGCATCAGGAGGCGGACGATGGGATCGTGGAGTACATCGTCGAGGGCAGGTTCGGTATTCGATGCTTCCCAGGCCGTGCTCATGGTCGTGCTCATGGGCAAATCCTCGCTTATGTCCGCGCGACCCTTATTCCCAGAACGTTCCCAAAACTCCCCAAATCAACGGCGACAGCCACCGTCGGTGTAGTAACACCGTCGTGGCCGTACCTGACCCATCGATAGCGTGTAATCTTAAACGAAATTCGGCAAATCGGCAAGTAAAAAAGCGCGGTCGATTTGGCGCGCATCGCAAAAGTCTTAACCCATGTTTTCGTTTACAAAAATTATTAGGATTTTTCGCCCTATTATAGTCCGGCAAATCCTGTTGCGTTGTTGACAATAGGGTCGGCTGACCTAATAACCATCCGTTAGGACGGTCTGCCCTATAAATCACAGCAGACGCCGTGGACGATTTTGTATCCGTGGCGATACGGTTGGAAAAAAGAGGCGGTCAGACAGACACATGGCACGCGAAACAACCCCGAAACGCCCGATGGACGCGGCGGAATTGCGCCGCCATTGCTCCCGCCTCTATGGCGCACGCCGGTGGCAAACAGCCTTGTCTCACGAGATAGAGGTCAACGACCGGACGGTCAGGCGGTGGGCCGCCGGCGCGTCTCCGGTCCCGCAATCGGTCGCCTTATGCGTCCGCCTCATGGTCTTTCTTGACGAGCTGAGCTGGCTCGGAGAGTGGCGCAAGATGCTCGAGGAAGAGGACCTCTAGGTCATGGGCCCATGAGCCCACGACCCGCGCCGGCGGGCTAATCCGCCAGCGCCGCGTTCTGCCGATCGAGCAGGCGGGTCGGGTCGACCGCGCGGGTGCCCTGACGGATCTCGAAATGCAGCTGCGGTTGCGCCACGTTGCCGCTGCTGCCGACCTGCGCGATGGTTTGCCCGCGGGCGACCCTGTCTCCCCGCCGGACCAGTAGCGTGTCATTGTGGGCATAGGCCGTCACCCACCCGTCCGCGTGCTTGACGAGAACCAGGTTGCCGAAGCCGCGCAGTTCGTTCCCCACATAGGCCACGACGCCATTTTCTGCCGCCCGCACCGGCGCGCCGCGCGGTGCCGCGATGTTGATGCCGTCATTGTGCAATCCACCCTTGCCCGGCCCATAGCTTGTCACCACGGTGCCGCGCACCGGCCACAGGAAGGCGCTGCCGGCGCGCGGCGGCGGCATGGGTATGGCGGCCGGGGCCGACCGCCGTGTGGTGGCGCCCTGCGGGCCCGTCGGCGCCGGCAAGGGCCGAAGCGCCGCAGTCTGTGTCGCCGGGCTCAAAGTCTTGCTATTTACGGTGGCCGGCGACGTGATCGCCCGATCGTTGTCGGCGGCCGCAACCGTCGGTACCGTTGCCGTGGCAACTTGCGTTTGTGTCTGCATGCGCACCGGCAGGATCAGATCCTGGCCCGGCGCGATGGTGAACGGCGCGGGCACTTGGTTGAGGCGGACGAGCTCGGTCAGGTTGACCTGGTAGCGGCGGGCGATGCCATAGACCGTATCGCCCTTGGCAACCACGTGTTTGCGCGGGTTGGGGATGCGCAGGACCTGTCCGGTCCGCAATGCATACGGCGGCTGCAGCCCATTGGCGTCGATTATGCTGCGCAGCGGCACGCTCAGGCGCCGGCCGATGCCGAAGACCGTATCCCCCGGCAATACGGAATAGCCGACGACCGTGGCGGCGGGGGCCGGCGACGGCAAGACCGGTGCCGGTGTCGGCGCGGCCACGGTTATCGCCGGCCGGCGGACCGGCTCGGCGGCCGGCGTCTGCGCCGCCAGCATCTGCGGCTTGCGGGCGGGCAGTGGCGGCGGGTCCGGCGGCGTCGGCCCGGCCTGATACACGGTCGACCGGCCGCCGACACATCCCGCCAGGAGCGCCGCGGCCAATGTCATCCAGCAGAGCGACCGGCCCAGTCCCCGCATCTGGCGATACCTGTCACGCCGCCGGTTCATGGCGTCGGGCGCTGCGCGTCCACGGCAGCCTCTATCGCGGTTTTTTGCGCGCCGCCCACCGAAACAGGTCCCTCCACCAGCGGTACGAAGCGGACCTGGCCAAGGGACTCCTCGGCGAAGCCTGTCTCGTGCCGGGAGAGGCGCACCAGCTCCTGCATCGCACCCGGCCGGCCGATGGGAGCAATCAGGATGCCGCCCGTCGCCAGTTGATCGAGCAATGGCGCCGGCACCTCCGGCGCCGCGGCCGTGACGATGATGCGGCTGAACGGGGCCTGCTCGGGCCAGCCTTTGCTGCCGTCGCCGGCACGGCAGGTGATGTTATGCAAGCGCAGCCTCGTAAACCGTTCTTCCGCGACCGACAGCAACTCGCGGTGGCGCTCGATCGTATACAGGCGCCGGCAGAGTTGTGCCAGAACAGCCGCCTGATAGCCCGAACCGGTGCCAATCTCCAGTACTTTCAGCCGGCGGTTGGCCCGCAGGGCCTGGGTCATCGTCGCCACGACTTGCGGCCGGCTGAGGGTTTGGCCTTGGCCGATGGGCAGCGCCAAGTCCTCGTACGCCTGGTCGCGGAAGCTTTCCGGGACGAAGGCTTCCCGGGGAATTCGCTCGATGGCGGACAGAACATCCGTGTCGCCGATCCCCGCATGGCGAAGTTGCATGATCAGCCGAATCTTGCGCGCCGCGATGGTCATGCGAACACCTCGCGCAGATCGCGCAGCGTGCTTTTGTGGGTCAGATCCAGGTGCAGCGGCGTTATGGCGATGCCGCCCTCCGCCACGACGCTCAGGTCGGTATTGCGCCCGGTGCTGGCATCGCTGCGGAAATTGCCGACCCAGATGTAGGGTCGGCCGCCGGGATCGACGCCCCGGCTGATCGACGTGCCCTGGTCGCGCCGGCCCTGGCGGCAGGGCCGGACACCCCGCACCTTTTCCGGCGGCAGAGCCGGGAAATTCACGTTCACCAGCATATCCCGCGGCCAGCGGATGGCGGCCAGCCGACGCAGTATATCGGGCGCATAGCGCTGCGCCGTGGCCCAGGCGATGGGTCCGTCGCCGTTGCGCGTCTGACTGAAAGCAACCGCCCGGATCCCCAGGATCGCCGCCTCCATCGCCGCGGCGACCGTGCCCGAATAGGTCACGTCCTCGCCCAGATTGCCGCCGTGGTTGATACCGGAAAGCACCATATCCGGCGGCCGTCCGGTCAGCAGGTCGTGGCGTGCCACCAGGACGCAATCGGTCGGCGTGCCGTCAATCGAAAACCGGCGGCGCGCCAGCCGCCGCGTGCGCAGGGGGCGGCGCAGGGTGAGCGAATGGCTGGTCGCGCTCTGTTCGGTCTCCGGCGCCACCACCCAGACGTCGGGCGACAGGCTGCGCGCGATACGCTCCAAGGTCCGCAATCCCGGCGCATGAATGCCATCGTCATTGGTGACGAGAATCCGCGCCTTCTTCAGGTCTATCGCGCGCCTATCCATCGGCTGCAATCACCGTCAAGCCGCCCATGTACGGCTGCAGGGCCTGGGGAATGGCGATGCTGCCGTCCGCCCGCTGATAGTTCTCCATTACCGCGATCAGGCAGCGGCCCACCGCGACACCGGAGCCGTTCAGGGTGTGCACATGGCGGGTGCCCTTCTCCCCCGCCGGGCGAAAGCGCGCCTTCATGCGCCGCGCCTGGAAGTCGGCGCAATTGGAGCAACTCGAGATCTCCCGATACGCCTCCTGCCCCGGCAGCCACACTTCGATGTCGAACGTCTTGCGCGCGGCAAAGCCCATATCCCCGGCAGACAGCACCACCACGCGGTAGTGCAGGCCGAGGCGTTGGAGCACCGTCTCGGCGCACGTGGTCATCCGCTCCAGCTCGTCATCCGACCGGTCCGGATGGGCGATCGATACCATCTCCACTTTGTCGAACTGATGCTGGCGCAGCATGCCGCGCGTGTCCTTGCCCGCCGCCCCGGCCTCGGAGCGGAAACAGGGGGTCAGCGCGGTTACCCGAATGGGTAAGGCGTCGGCGTCGAGAATCTCGTCGGCCACGAGATTGGTCAAGGGCACCTCGGCGGTGGGGATCAGCCAGAAGTCATCCGTGGTGCGAAACAGATCGTCCCCGAACTTGGGGAGCTGTCCGGTGCCATAGAGCACGTGGTCGCGCACCAGATACGGCGGCACGGTCTCCGTATAGCCGTGCTCGGTGGTATGCAGATCGATCATGAACTGCGCCAGGGCCCGATGCAGGCGGGCAACGGCCCCCCGCATCACCACGAAGCGAGAACCGGAGAGTTTCGCCGCCGCGGCGAAATCCATCATGCCCAGCGCTTCACCCAGCTCGTAATGCTCGCGCGCCTCGAAATCGAATCGCGGCGCCTCGCCATGGGTGCGCAGGCAAACGTTGGCGCTCTCGTCGGCGCCGTCGGGGACATCCGGCCCCGGCACGTTCGGCAATCCGGCAAGCAGATCGTCGAGCTCGCCGGCGAGCGCCCGCTCCTCGCCCTCGGCGGCGGCCATGTCGTCCTTGATGTTGGCCACCTCGGCCATCTGGGCCGCGGCGTCCTCGCCCCGGCGCTTCGCCTCGCCGATCGCCTTCGACGCCTCGTTGCGTTTTGTCTGCAGATCCTGCAGCCGCGTCTGGACCTGGCGCCGGCGCGCATCGAGCGCCAGGACCTGTGCCGCCATCGGCGGCAGGCCGCGGCGGGTAAGGCCCCTGTCAAACTCGTCGGGACGATCGCGGATCCATTTCAAATCGAACATGGCCACTCGCGAATCGGAGGTTAGGCGCGATTCCGGCAGCCCTTATACGGCCTTAGCATCCCGCCGTCCACGCCGACGTCCGCCACGTGCCAGACCGATTTGAACGGCGCTTCAGGTTTTTTCCAGGTCGGACCCGGTGCCGCCGTCGATATCGTCATCTTCTTCGGCTGCCTTGGCCCGCTTCTTCTCGACCAATTTGGCCATGAGGATGGAGATCTCGTAGAGCAGGATAATGGGCACCGCCAGGCTGATCTGACTCAGCGGATCGGGCGGCGTGAAAACGGCCGCGACGACGAAAACGCCGACGATGGCGTACTTGCGTTTCGCCGCCATGCCCTTCGACGTGGCCAGGCCAACTCGCGCCAACAGGGTCATGATGATGGGCAACTGAAAGCTCAGCCCGAAGGCGAAGATCAGCTTCATCACCAGGGACAGGTACTCGTTGACCTTGGCTTCCAGTTCGATTGGCAGGGTGCCATTGCCGCCCGGAGTCTCGAAGCTCAGGAAGAACTCCCACGCCAAGGGGAACAGCACAAAGTACACAAGCGCCCCGCCGGCAAAGAACAGCACCGGCGAGGCGATGAGAAACGGGGCCAGGGCCGATTTCTCGTTCTTGTACAGCCCAGGAGCGACGAACAACCAGATCTGCGTCAGGAAGACCGGGCAGGCAATAAAGGCGCCGAAGAAGAAGGCGACCTTGACGTACGTGAAGAAGACCTCGGTCAGGTCCGTGAAGATCAGCCGACGGGCGCCTTGCACGCCTGCCCGGTGAGTCAGGATATCGGCGAGCGGCTGGACCAGGAAATTGAATAGCTCTTCGGCGAAAAAGAAGCAGATAAGAAACATCGCGAGCAAGGCGAGAACGCTGTAGAGCAGCCGCTGCCGTAGCTCGATCAAGTGATCGAGGAGCGGCATCTTGTGCCCTTCTACCGAATCGTCCGCCACGGTCATGACGCTCGCTTGCCGGCGCTATCGTCTGCCGCGGGCTGGCTGGGCGGTTCGAGGCTCGCCGGTTCGAGGCTCGAAGGTTCGGGGTTCGGGGGCTCGGGGCTGGGCGGTGTTTCCGACGGCTTTTGGGGCGGAGTCAGAGAGTGCGGCGGCGCGATATTGGGTTCCGCTCCCGTGTCCGCCGCGACCGCCTCGTCCTTGCCGTCGCCGTCGCGCGTCTCGTCCCCATCCGTATCCCGAGTCGACCGTTCGATATCACGCGCCTCGTCGCGCAAATCGCCGGTGGGATCGACCGTGTCGCCGATGGCTTTGCGGACGTCGAGCGAGCGCGCCGATTCCACGACCTTGCGGGCATCCTCGAGGTCGGCCTCGCGAATCATGTCGTCGACCCCGGATTGGAACTCGCGTGCCAAGCCACGCGCCTTCCGCGCCCATTGCGCGGCGGTTCGCATGACCTTCGGCAGATCTTTCGGTCCGATGATGACGAGCGCGATCAGCGCGATCACCGCCATCTCGGACCATCCGATGTCAAACATGCCGGCGCTTCATTGCAAGGCGACCCGACGGCGCGTCCCGCCGCCCGGGCGGAATCAACCGCTGGCCGCCTTGTCCTTTTCTTCGACGCGGGCGGAGACGGTCGATTCGTTTTCGATAGGCTTATGAGGGTCGGCGTCCGCCTTGCCCTTAGCCTTTTCCTTGTCCTCTTCTTTGAGGCCTTTTTTGAAGGCGTTGATGCCCTGGCCCATGTCGCGCATGAGCTTGGGGATCTTGCCGCCGCCGCCGAAGAGGACCAGCACCACCGCCAGAACGATGAGCCAGTGCCAAATACTAAAGGTGCCCATAGCGGCGCCCTCCTGAATGCCTGAGTGTCGGCCAATCGAGGGCGGACTATCGCAAAAAGCCCGGCCCGTCGCAACGCCTCAACGGGCGCAACTGCTAAGGTAGTATCTTAAGATACTAGATAAAGGGTCCGCTACAACGATTTGTGCGGCCTTGGGATCACCGATCAGGCGTCAAACCCGCAGCGGGAAAGACGAAAGCCTGGCTGCGATCGAGGGAAATACTCATTTCCGCCGCTTCCGCGGGCAGATACCGGCCCGGAATCCGCGCATGCAGGTGCAGATCGTGGCCGTTCGCCCCCGCCACGCTGAGGTGAATGAGGCTGCTGCGCCCCAGCATTCGGGCGGCCAGAACCCGCGCCACCACCCCATCCGGGTGCGGCGCCGCGGCCGAAATCGTGTCCAGGCGCAGCCCCTCGGGCCGAATGAGGACATCGACAGGGGTGCCGCTGGCCAGACCCTTGGCCTCCAGGGTCCCCAACGGGGTGGCCACCTGGCCACCTTCCACGGTCCCCCCGATGCGGTTCACCTCGCCGAAAAAGCCGGCCACGAAGGCGTCCCGCGGCGCCAGATAGAGCTCGCTGGGCGGCCCCACCTGCACGATCTTGCCGGCCCGCATGAGGGCCACCCGGTCGGCCATGAACATCGCCTCCTCCGGATCGTGGGTGACCATGAGGGTGGCGGCCCCGCTTTCCTTCAGGACGTGCAGGGCCTCGTCCCGCACCTGATTGCGCAGTTGCCGGTCCAGGCCCGAGAACGGCTCGTCGAGGAGCATCACGGACGGTTTGGGCGCCAATGCCCGCGCCAGGGCGACCCGCTGCTGCTGGCCGCCGGAGAGAAGATGCGGATACGCCTCGGCGTACTCGCGCATGCCCACCTGCGTCAGGGCGGCCAGGGCTCCCGCCTTGCGCTCGGCCGCGGTGCGGCCGGCCAGGCCGAAAGCCACGTTCTCGATCACGCTAAGATGCGGGAAAAGCGCATAGTCCTGGAACACCAGGCCGACGTTGCGCCGCTCCGGCGGTACATCGACCGTGCCATCGGCTACCACCCGATCGTTCATCAAGACACGGCCATGCTGCAGGGGCTCGAGACCGGCGGCCACCCGCAGCGCCGTGGTCTTGCCGCAGCCGGATGGGCCGAGCAGGCAGACCAGCTCCTGCCGTTCGATCGCCAGAGAGATATCGTCGACCGCCAATACCTCGCCATAGGCGTGGCTGACATGCTCGAAGACGAGCGCGCTCATGCGGACGCCGGGCTTCGGCGGTGCGGATCGGGTGTCATGTGCGGCAGGCTATTGCGCCGGCAGGGCCCTGTAAACCGTGCCTCAGTGTTCCGGACGGGTCCCCGGATCCGGCCGCGAGCCGATCCGGGTATCGCCGGTCTCCCGCTCGTCGTCCGAGTCCTCTTCCCGGTCTTCGGCCGGGTCTCCGTCCTCAGGCGTCCGGGCGGCATCGCCGGCGTCGTCCCCGTCCACCTGGCTGTCGGCCAGCAGGTCGTCGCCAAAGCTGTCGGCTAAAGGGAAATCGTCGTCAAGATCCCCCTCGTCCTCGGCATCGTCGTCAAGATCCCCCTCGTCCTCGGCCAACTCATCCGTATCCACACCGGGCTCGCCCGGCGCCAGCAAATGGCCGCGGTCGCCCAGGGCGGTGATCGCCGGTCGGCTGTCGATCAGACCGGCGGCCTTCAGCTCGGCAACTCCCGGCAGGCTATCCAGGCTATCCAGGCCGAAATGATCGAGAAAGGCGTCCGTGGTCCCCCACGTCACCGGCCGGCCCGGCGTGCGCCGGCGGCCGCGCGGCTTGATCCAGCCGGCCTCGAGCAGGGTATCGAGGGTTCCGCGCGACAGGGCCACCCCCCGGATCTCTTCGATCTCGGCCCGGGTCACGGGCTGATGATAGGCGGCGATGGCCAGCGTCTCGATGGCGGCGCGCGACAGCTTGCGGGCCACCGTGCTCTCGATCTGCATCATGGGCGCCACGTCGGCCGCCGTGCGGAACGCCCATCGTTGGCCGATGCGCACCAAATTTACGCCGCGATTGGCATACAGGCCGCTCAACTCCTCCATCAGGGCGTCCAGGTCCGTCTCCTCCGGCAGATGGCGGCGGATCTGCTCCGCGCCCAGCGGTTCGGCCGAAGCGAATAACAGGGCCTCGACCAGGCGAAGTTGGCGAAAACGGTCGCTGCTCATGGCTCCCCCGTGGGTTCCGTTTGGTCGCGCACATAGATCGGCTGGAAGTGGCCGTCCTGGCGGATCATCACCTTGCCGGCGCGGCACATCTCCAGGGTCGCCGCGAAGGTGGCGGCAACGCCGGAGCGAAAACGCAGACCGCTGCGCAACTCCGCCGGCAGAAAACTTGTCAGGGTCCGCCAGGCGGGCATGGCACCCAGCATCTTGCCCAAACGTTGTATCGCATCATCGACGGAAAATAGATCGCCCGGATCGAGCACCAGATTTGATACCGCCTCGACCCCCTGGCGGCTGCGTCCATAGGCCTTCAGCAGGTCGTACAAGGTCGCCTGATAAGTCACGTTGCTGACCACGCGCAGCGGCGCCGGCTCGCCCCGCTTGAACATGTCCCGGCCGAGCTGCGGCAGGGCCATGAGCTTGACGCCGGCATCCTGCATGGCTTGCAGGCGCTGAAGCTGGAACTTCAAGGCCGCCGCCATCTCGGCGCCACTGGGCTCGTCGCCGTCGTGGCGCGGCTCGGGCAGCAAAAGCCGCGACTTCAGGTAGGCCAGCCACGCCGCCATGACCAGATAGTCGGCCGCCAGTTCCAGGCGCAGGCGCCGCGCCTGGCTGACGAACTCCAAATATTGGTCCGCGAGGGCGAGGATGGAAATCTTGGTCAGATCGACCTTCTGGTCGCGGGCGAGCTGCAGCAGCGCATCGATGGGACCTTCATACCCCTCGAGATCCAACAGGAAGTCGCCCTCGCTCTTCCGCGGCGGTCCGGCGGGATCCTCGAAGGCGATTGTTTCGGTCATGTGCGCATCTCTCAGCCGATGCCCCCGAGGGCCCAGAAAAACGGCAGCAACATCTGCACCGGGCGCCAGATCAGCCAGTCGAAAACATTCAGATCGACGCCGAGGGCATCCCCCACCATCGGCAGCAGAAAGAGTCCGCCGATGACGATCAGGAGTCCATAGCGATCCAACCGGGCCAATGGCAAGGCCAGAAACTTGGGCAGCAAGCCGACCGCCACCCGGCCGCCGTCGAGCGGCGGCAACGGCAGCATGTTGAAGACCGCGAGCAAAAGGTTGATCAAGACGGAATGGACCAGATTCAGGGTCAGCCAGGTTTCCACTTGGGTCGGAAACCACGCCGCGACACCCAAGAGAATGGCCGAGACGAAGGCCAGGGCGAGGTTGATCGCCGGTCCCGCGGCGGCGACCAGGACCATGCCCCGGCGCGGCCGGCGCAGGCGGTGGAACGCCACCGGAACCGGCTTGGCCCAGCCGAACACGAACGGCGCCGGTGACAGCAGCAGCAGGCCCGGAACAATGATCGTCCCCCACAGATCCACATGCCGCAGCGGGTTGAAGGTCACCCGGCCCCGTTCATAGGCGGTATCGTCGCCCAATTGCCAGGCGACAAAGCCATGCGCGGCCTCGTGGAAGGTGATGGCGATCAGAACCGGCAGAATCCAGGTCGAGGCATCATAGGCGATCGTCGCCAGATCGAAGTTCGTCCCCATGTCGCGGCTACCCGGCCATGAGTTGATCGAGTTGGGCCTGCATCGCCTGCACGTCCACCTTCTGCGGCCGGTCGACACGGGCCGCCGCCGCCGCCAGGCGCCGCTGCGCCGGGGCCGCCAGCTCCGGCACGGCGTCGGCCACGGCGGTCATCTCCGCGGCCTTGCCGTTGCAGTGCAGGGCAACGTCGCAGCCGGCGGCGAGCGCGGCGCTCGCCCGCTCCGCCAATCCGCCCTGCAAGGCCTGCATGGAGAGATCGTCCGACACCAGCACCCCGTCAAAGCCGATCAAGCCGCGGATCACCTGGCCGATGACCCGGCGCGACGTGGTCGCCGGCGCCTCGGGGTCGATCGCCGTATAGACCACATGCGCGGTCATGCCCCATGGCGCATCGGCCAGGGCGGCGAAGGGACGAAAATCGGTTACCTCCAGCTCGTCGTCGGGGGTATCGACAACGGGGAGGGCGTGGTGGCTGTCGACCTGTGCGCGGCCATGGCCCGGTATGTGCTTGACGACGGGAAGCACCCCGCCCGCCAGCATCCCATCGCACACCGCCTTGCCAAGAGCGGCGACCACATCCGCATCCTCGGAGAAGGCCCGGTCGCCGATGACGGCGTCCGCCCCGGCGATGCGCAGATCCAGCGACGGCACACAGTCCACCGTAATGCCCAAAGCAAGAACCTCGGCGGCGAGCAGCCGGGCGTTCCATTCGGCCGCCTTGCAGGCGCGCCCATGGTCCACCGCGGCGATCTCGCCAAAGAGCGCCGGCGCGGGGGCCGCCCGCCAGTGCGGCGGTTTCAGCCGTGCGACCCGCCCGCCTTCCTGATCGATGAGCACCGGCGCGTCGGCCCGGCCGATACAGGCGCGCAAATCGGCGACCAGAGAGCGCACCTGATCCGGACTCTCGCAATTGCGCGCGAAAAGGATGAAACCGAGAGGATCTACCCGCGTGAAGAATTCGCGTTCCCAATCGGTTACGGCCAGCCCCTCACAGCCGAAGATAACAGCCCGCGGCGCCACTGAGGCTCAGCGCTTCGTCACAAGGCAGTCCTGGCTCTTGGCCTTGAGCTGCTGACACACCGCCTCGGCGCTGGTCCGGTCGGTGAAATACCCGGCCTGCACACGGTAATATGTCCCGCGGCCGGCCAAATCCACCGGCAGCACCACCAACTGCCGGTCGCCGAGCAAGGCCGGAAAGGACTTTTGCAAACGCGACCATTCGACCGGCGCCCGCTCCCTGGCTTTCAGCGACGCCAACTGCAGGACAAAGCCGTTTTCAGGAACCGCGGCCGTTTGCTTCGGGGCTGTCTGCGTGGGGGCCGCCGGTGCGGCTGGCGCCGATGGGGCCGGTTCCGGGGCGCCCGGCGCAGCTTCGCTCGCCGCGCTATCCGATGCCGACGGGACAACCTGTGCCGGGGGAACCGGCTCGACCGTTGTTTCCGTGCCGGGCGGTATATCGGCCGGCGCCGGCTGGACCGCGGCGGCCTCGGGCGGTGACAGCGGCGTCTCCGGCGGCGGCAAGAGCCGCTCCACCTGAGGCTGCTCGGGGTCGGGCTGAACGTCGTTTAGCGCCAATGTCTCCTGATAGGGGACTTCGAGCCCACCGGGGCTGTCCGGGCGAATCTTGATTGGCTCGGACTCGGCCCGGATGACCGGCAATTCTTCCGGCGCGACGCTGCCGGCGCCCCACTGATAGGCGTACCAGACGATGCCCGCGAAACCGAGCAGGGCGAGGACCGCCGTGGCGATTGGCAAGAGCCGGCTGCGCGGCGCCGGCGCGGCGCGCTCGCCCGCGTCATCGTCGTCCAAATCGTTGTTCGCGTCATCATCCTCGTCGATGTCCGACAACTCCTCCATGGGATCGATGCTGCCGATTCGGTGAATGCGAAGATCCTCGTCAGGGTTACCGGCCATCGGCTGTTTCTCTCGTTGGGAACGGGGATTGGGTCGGGAGTCGCCGTCATCCGCGCTGGTCTCGAGGCGTTCACCGGGTTCGGCGACCAACTGCAATCGATCCGGCTGTTGATCTGACGACATCACCTCATCTCCTCAACCGGTTCGACACCAAAGATAGTCAAGCCAGCGGCGATCACCAAGGCCGTTCCTTGTACCAGCGCCAAGCGCGCCGCCGTCATCTCAGCGTCATCGGCCACCAGGAAGCGCAGCCGCGCCTCGTCCTTGCCCTTGGTCCACAAGCCGTGGAACGCCGCCGCCAGATCGTACAGATAGAAGGCCACCCGATGTGGCTCGTACGCCTCCGCGGCACTCTCCAGCAAGCGTGGCCAAAGGGACAGGTGTTTGATCAGACCAAGCTCGTCCGAGTCGGTCAAGCGAGCCAATGGCGCCGCCGCCAGGGCCGCCGGGGACTGATCGAGGTCCGGCAACTCTACGGCGGCCAAGCGCAGGACCGAACGCGCCCGCGCGTGCGCATACTGAACATAAAAGACCGGGTTGTCGCGGCTCTGCTCCATCACCTTGGCGAGATCGAATTCCAGCGGCGCGTCGTTCTTGCGGGTCAGCATGATGAAACGCACCACGTCCTTGCCCACCTCGTCGATCACCTCGCGCAGGGTGACGAAGGTGCCGGCGCGCTTCGACATCTTCACCGGCTGACCGTCGCGCAACAGTTTGACGAGCTGGCAAATGAGGATTTCCAGCCGCCCCTGCCCCTCGGTCAAGGCCTCGACCGCCGCCTTCATGCGCTTGATGTAGCCGCCGTGATCGGCGCCCCAGACATCGATCATGACCTGGCCGCCACGCTTGAACTTATCCAGATGGTTGGCCATGTCGGCGGCGAAATAGGTCCATGAACCATCCGACTTGCGCAGCGGCCGGTCCACGTCATCGCCGAAGCGGGTGGCCCGAAAGAGCGTTTGCGGCCGCGGTTCCCAGTCCTCCGGGACCTTGCCCTTGGGCGGCTCCAGGGTGCCGGTATAGAGCAGATCGCGCGCCTCCAGCGTGCGCACCACCGCCTCGATGCCGCCCGCCGCGACCAGCGACGCCTCGGACGTGAAGACGTCCTGCCGCACGCCCAGGGCCGCCAAGTCGTCCCGGATCCGCGCCATCATGGCCTCGATGGTGAAGCGGCGGACAACCGGCAGCCACGTCTCCTCCTCGGCCGCCCGCCATTTATCGCTATCGCGCGCCGCCAGGGCCGCGCCAACGTCTTTCAGGTACTCACCCGGGTAGTAGCCGGACGGAATCTCCCCGATGTCCTCGCCCAAGGCCTCGCGGTAGCGCAGATAGGCCGAGCGCGCCAGCACGTCGACCTGGGTTCCGGCATCGTTGATATAGTACTCGCGGGTCACCTTGTAGCCGACCGCGGCCAGCAGCGACGCCAGGGCATCGCCGACCACGGCGCCGCGAGCATGGCCGACCGTCAACGGCCCGGTCGGGTTGGTCGAGACGTACTCGACATTCACCGGCCGGCCGGCCCCCAGGTCGGAGCGTCCATAGGCCGGCCCCGCGCGCAGAATGCCGGCGAGGCAGTCCTGCCAATAGGCCGGATCGAGGCGCAGATTGAGGAACCCGGGACCGGCGACCTCGGCGGCCTGCACATGTGGTGCGTTGCGCAGCCGCGCGGCCAGCCCCTCGGCCAGGTCGCGCGGCTTCATGGCCGCCGGCTTGGCCAGCACCATGGCCGCATTGGTCGCCACGTCGCCGTGCGTGGCATCGCGCGGCGGATCCACCCCGACGCGCTCGAAATCGAGGCCTGCAGGCAGCGCGCCGTCCCGCGCCATATCTTCCAACGCGGTCACAACGATGGCCTTCAACTCTTTGAACGGGTTCATTTACAGCTTTGTCTCGTTGCCTGTGAGCCGGCGGTGCTCCGCCAGGGCAAAGCGGTCCGTCATGCCGGCTATGTAGTCGGCGATCACCCGCGCACGGGACTCCTCGTCCTGGTTCGCGACATCCGCCTGCCACTCGGCCGGCAGATGGCTGGGATCAGCCATATAGAGGGCAAATAGCTCCTGAACCACCCCGCGCGCCGCCGCGATCATGTGGACAACCCGGTGGTGCCGGTACATGCGCGCGAACAGAAATGCCTTGAGGGCGCGGTCGTTGTCGCGCATCGGCTCGGAAAAGGCAACCACCGGGCTGCCGGCCTCGCGAATGTCCTGGGCGTGGCGCGGCGCCAGGGTCGCCAGGCGCCGCCGCGTCTCGGCCAGCAGGTCGTTGACCATGTGATCGATCAGGCGGCGCACGGATTCATGGATCAGGCGAGCTTCTTCGAGTCCGGGGTACCGGGCCGCCACCTGGTCGAACATTGCCCCGACAAGAGGGACATCATCGAGATCGCGCACCGTGCACAGACCGGCGCGCAGGCCGTCGTCGCTAGCGTGGTTGTTGTAGGCGATGTCGTCGGCCAGGGCCGCCACCTGCGCCTCGGCGCCGGCGTGGGTCTCCACCTCCAGATCGAAGGTGCGGCAGAAGTCGGCGATGCTGCGCGGCACGTCAGCGATAGGGGTCGCGGGGGCCGCCGGGCGCAGCGGACCGTTGTGCTTGACCACGCCCTCGAGGGTTTCCCAGGTCAGGTTGAGACCATCGAACTCCGCATAGCGGCGCTCCAGGGCGGTCAGGATGCGGAACGTCTGCTCGTTGTGGTCGAAGCCGCCATACGGCGCCATGGCGTCGTCCAGGGCCTCCTCGCCCGCGTGGCCGAAGGGGGTATGGCCGAGATCGTGGGCCAGGGCCACCGCCTCCGCCAGATCCTCGTCCAAGCCCAGGGTCCGGCTGATGCTCCGGGCGATCTGGGCGACCTCGATCGAGTGGGTCAGGCGGGTCCGGTAGTGGTCCCCCTCGTGATAGACGAAAACCTGGGTTTTATGCTTCAGGCGGCGGAAGGCGACGCTGTGGATCACCCGGTCCCGGTCGCGCTGAAAGGCGCTTCGGGTGGGGCTTTCCGGCTCCGGCCGGGCCCGGCCCCGGCTGTCCGCCGCCTGGCACGCATAGGCCGCCAAAATGGTCTGGCCGGTCATGGCCGCGGCCGACCCGCCACCCGAATCAAGCAATACCTTGCTTTTGCTGGAGAAATTTTCCGCTCCCAAGGGCTTTGACCGTGGCCGCCGGCACCCCAAATAAGGTTTACCGCCTGCATCTATGCTATATCTATGCTATACTGTGCGCGCAAAGGCGGCATCTGGCCAAGGGAGCCTAGGAGCATGAGCGATTCGACCGGGACTGTCGAGCAAGGCACCATCTTGCTGAGCGAGCGCGCGGCCCAGCGCCTGGCCACCATGCTGGCCGGCGAGGATCGCCCCGGCCTGATGCTCCGCGTGACCGTCAACGGCGGCGGCTGCGCCGGATTTCAATACAGCTTCGACTTCGACGACACGGTGAACCCGGACGATCGCACTTTCGCGCGCGACGGGGTCACGGCGGTGATCGACGAGGCCTCCCTGGGCCTGCTTGGCGGCTCCGAGATCGATTTCGTCGAGGATCTGATCGGCGCCGCCTTTCAGGTGAAAAATCCCAACGCCACCTCGTCCTGCGGCTGCGGCTCGTCGTTTTCCGTCTGACCGCCGGCGCCCGCGTCTGCTAGAAAGGGGGCTGAGCCCCCCTTCTGCCGCGAGCGCCTCCGCCATGGTCAAAATCGCCACCTGGAACGTCAATTCGATCAAGGTCCGCTTACCGAACGTGCTCGCCTGGCTCGGCGAAGCGCAGCCGGACGTGTTGCTGCTGCAGGAGATCAAGTGCATCACCGAGAATTTCCCCTTGCTCGAATTGCAGGGGCTCGGGTACCACGCCGCCGTGATCGGCCAGAAGGCGTACAACGGCGTCGCCATTCTCTCCCGCCAGCCGATCACCGATACCATCACCCGCCTGCCCGGCGAGACCGAGGATGAGCAGGCCCGCTATGTGGAAGGCACCACCTGCGGCATTCGGGTGGCCTCGATCTACCTTCCCAACGGCAATCCGGTGGCGTCGGAGAAGTATCCCTACAAGCTGCGCTGGCTGGCGCGCCTACGCGAGCACGTCGTAACTGTGCTGGAACGTGAACTGCCGCTGGTGCTGGGCGGCGACTACAACGTCATTCCCATGCCGGAGGACGTGTACGATCCAACGGGTTGGGTGGACGATGCCCTGTACAAACCCGAAACCCGGCTGGCTTTCCGCGCCATCGTCAATCTCGGTCTGACCGAGGCGTTCCGCACCCTGCATCCGACGACCCACGCCTACACGTATTGGGACTACAAAGGCATCGCCTGGAGCGCCGATCAGGGCCTGCGCATCGACCACCTGCTGCTGTCTCCGCAGGCCACCGACCGGCTCAGCGCTTGCGAGATCGACCGCGGCCCACGCGGCAAAGAGAGAGCATCGGACCACACCCCGATCTGGTGCACCCTGGACGATGCGGCCTAGCCGCCGGCCAGAACGATGTCCCACCGGGCGCCGAGGACATCGCCCGTCGGCGTCACCGCCGCAATCAGGCCCTGCGGATCGTCGGCACCGGCAAGCAACCGGTCCACGTCGTTCAGCGGCTCGCCGGGAAAATACATCTGCGTAATCAACCGTTCGGTCCGCCCGGTCACCGCGAAATGGATATGCGGCGGGCGGACCCAGTCTCCCTCTCCGGTCGGGTAGGCCGCCGGCTTGATGGTGCGAAAGCCATA